>CAYTDS010000053.1:2201-12026 GCA_964436555.1 uncultured Flavobacteriaceae bacterium
AAATTTGGACCCGACTACCCAAATTCGCTTAAAAGGCATAATCAAAGATTTGGCTACAAAAGATGGTGTCACCGTTTTGGTTTCCAGCCATGATCTTATCCATGTTACCGAAGTATGTGAGCGCATTGTAGTCCTAAACAAAGGAGAAGTTGTAAAAGACATCCAGACCTCTACGGAAACACTTAAGGAGCTTGAAAATTTCTTTGCGGCATAAGCTTTGTCTTAAGGGAAACAACTGTTTAATAGAAACAAACCGCTTAGTCGGAAATCCGAAGTTAAAAAGTATTTACAGTCGCCTTGGAAACCGATAGAATTTCCTATAAAGTCGTTAAACATGCTCATTTACTATCTTTTCAACCTCTCAGCAAATGAAAACAAACTAATTAGTTTGAAAAAAAGTAAATCCCTTTGAAATTATCATTCAGATACAATTAATAAATTGCTGAATTTGTCGACCAACAGCATAATAATCCCGTTGTTTTTAAGTTAAGGATAGGTACGTATATCCAAAATTTTGAAGCTTACTCTAAATCTTATTCTTTCTGCCACTGCTGTTGGGGTCCTATTTAGTGCTTGTTCCACTAAAAAAGATGCTTTTGTTAACCGTAATTGGCACGCTCTCAATACCAAATTCAACACCTTGTATAATGGCAACATTGCTTTTGAGGATGGCAGGGAAGAGCTAAATGAGGCCTACAGAGATAATTATTGGGAAATTCTACCGATAGAACGATTGGAAGTAAAGGATGAAATTAAATTAGACTCAGAGAACAACAATCCAAAATTTACGCTTGCAGAAGAAAAAGCTTCCAAAGCCATACAAAAGCATAGTATGGACATTAAGGACGAAGAAAAGAATGCGCTAACTGATGAGGCTTTTTTATTACTCGGCAAATCGCGCTATTTTGATCAACGTTACATGCCTGCTCTAGAAGCTTTCAACTATATCTTACGGAAATATACTGAAAGCGATAAATTGAATGAGGCAACTATATGGAGGGAAAAAGTAAATATAAGACTGGATAATGACGAATTAGCGCTAAAGAATCTGAAGAAGCTTTTAAAGCAGGAGCGTTTAAAGGATCAGGAATACGCAGATGCTCGCGCTATGATGGCTCAGGCTTATATAAATCTTCAAATCCCGGACACAGCAATTCAACAATTAAAGATTGCATCTGCATATACCAAAAAGAATCCGGAAAAGGGAAGATACTTTTACATAATTGGGCAACTGTACAATCAGCTAGGCTATAAGGATAGTGCAAATTACGCTTTCGACAAGATAATTGAACTGAATAGAAAGTCGCCCCGTGTCTACATGATTAATGCCCATATACAGAAAATTCGTAATATTAAAATAACCCCTGAGAACAAAGAAGAATTGTTTATATACCTCACAGATTTAGAAGAAGATAGGGAAAATAGACCTTTTCTGGATAAAATTTTCAGACAAATAGCAGAATATCATCTGGAAAACGCATCGGATAGCATTGCTCTGGTTTATTTTAACAAATCCTTAAGGGCAACACAAAATGTACCTCAATTAAATGCACTTAACTATGAGAATTTAGCTGAATACAATTTTGACAAGAATGAATATAAAATTGCAGGAGCATATTACGACAGTGTTTTGACAAATTTAACTGAGAACACAAAAAAATATAGATCAATTAAGAAAAAATTAGATAACCTTGAAGATGTAATCAAATATGAAGCAATAGCCCAGCATGCAGATAGTGTCATTACGCTTTATAAAATGCCAAAAGCGGAACAAGTAGCCTATTTCGAAGCCTTTATTTCGCAAATGAAAAAAAAGGAGGAAGAAGCGGCTAAAAAAGAAGAAGCACGTACCACTGCCGGATTTGCCGCATTCGCAGAAACAAAAGGAGGTCAGGAAAATCAAGGTAAGTTCTACTTCTACAATATCACTAGCTTGGGCTACGGTAAAAATGCCTATAAAAATAAATGGGGAGACCGGCAATTAGAAGATGATTGGCGCTGGTCCGATAAAAATAAAATACAACCTACAGAAATTGCTACATCTCCAGCAAATGCGGCTATTTCAGGGACACCAGACGTAGCGAGCTCTGAAGAGCAAAAATACAATGTAGATTTTTACACGTCACGTATTCCAACGGATATTTCCGTAATTGACAGTTTAATAACGGAAAAGAACTTTGCCAACTATCAATTAGGACTTATTTACAAAGAAAAGTTTAAAGAAAATTTATTGGCTTCCGGGAAATTAGAAAATGTGCTTCAATCAAACCCGGAAGAACGTCTTATACTTCCATCAAAATATAATTTGTATAAAATTTATGAGGAGGCGGGTAGTCCTTTAGCTGGCGGGATGAAAGAAAATATTATTAAGAGCCATCCGGATTCTAGATATGCCGAAATCTTATTAAACCCTACTGCTATTCTAGAGGATAATGTTGATAGTCCTGACGTGTTGTATGCGCAATTATACAAGCTTTATGAAGACCAGCAATATTTAAGGGTAATTACCGCGGCTGAGGCAAGTATAAGCAAATATACAGGAGATGAAATTGTTCCCAAATTCGAAATGTTAAAGGCAAATGCCATAGGCAGACTTCAGGGTTTCGATGATTTTAAAGAGGCATTGAACTACGTGGCTTTAACGTATCCAAACAATCCAGAGGGGAAAAAGGCAGCCCAAATGATTGCAGAACAAATACCCAAATTGGAAACAGAAGAATTTTCTGTCGAAACCGGCTCTAAAGGTTCAGGAAATTGGAAAGTAGTCTTCCCATTCAAAATTCGTGATGATGAGAAGGCTATAAAATTAAAGGAACTCTTAGAAAAATCTATTAAAGATTTAAAGTATAAAAATTTGGTTTCTAAGGACATATACAATCTAGAGGACCAGTTTGTTGTGGTACATGGATTTAAATCGCAAGACTTTGCATTGGGTTATGCAGAGCTTCTAAAAAATAACAAAGATTACAGGGTGGCTAATGAGAATTTCGTAATTTTATCAGACAACTATAAAATCATTCAAGTACACAAGAATTTAGAAGATTACAAGAAAAGCTTTTAACCCCCAAAACCTACAACAAAATGTTTTCAGATAACAAAAAACCTCGAGTTATGACAGAAATAGGCGGACAACCCAACAGAATTGAAAAGAACACTAAAATCAAAGGCGATATTATTTCAGAAGCCGACTTTAGAATTGATGGAAAATTAGACGGCAATGTAAAAACTTCCGGCAAGGTGGTTATTGGTAAGGACGGTTACATTCACGGAAAGGTTGAATGTGTAAATGCCGATATTGAAGGAAATTTTAATGGAGAACTTTTAGTATCAGACTTGTTGTCTTTAAAGGCTTCCGCAGTTATAGAAGGAACCGTTTCTGTTTCTAAACTTGCGGTGGAACCTGGAGCTACATTTAACGCTTCTTGTACTATGAAGGGGAAAGGAGGAATTGTTGGAGGCTCGGCTTCAACGTATATTCAAGGGGGCAATTCAGTAAAAAATGAACCAGCAAAAGCCTCCTAAAAAAAGTAACAACCTAAAAAATGTCGCCTTACTTTCCGGTATAGCATTTGAAATGGGAGCCATAATCTATTTGGCAGTTAAAGGCGGAAAATGGTTGGATGGGTATTTCCAAACCGAAAGAAAAACATATATTATTATTGCCACGCTTTTAGGCGTGGCAATTTCTATTTGGGTTGTACTACAACAATTAAAACGAATTAAATATTAATGTCCGGCAAAAAACACCCCATTGTTTTATTCTCGATTTTTTTATCCCTCACTTTTGCCATTTTCTTTCTTCTTCATTTTGGCTTGCTAAGAATCTATAGATTTGATCCGTTAGGAAATAAGATAGCACTCTCCTACGCTGTAAATTTTATTTTAGCCGCAAGTATTTATGTTTCTCTTTTTTTTCTTAGAAAAAAACTTAAGAACCAGATTGGTTTTTTGTTCATGGCTGGAAGCCTACTTAAGTTTGTTGTATTTTTTTTAGTTTTTTATCCTGTTTATCGTGAGGATGGGCAAATGGACAAGTTGGAGTTTGCGTCATTTTTCATTCCATATGCCTTAGGCCTAGTTATAGAGACTATATTTATTGCTAAAATGCTCAAAAGTTTAGATTAGATTTTTCCAGTATTTCAGGTAATTTATTAGACTTAAAATAAACCCTGTAAATGCTTTTTTCTTTTTCGAAGAATAGTTTACATTTGCACCGATTTTTAGCGACCGATATTCATTCACAATATGCGAAACTCTTTTTTGAAGAAAACTTTTTTGTTTTTGATGCTTTTCTCTGTTGCTCCTATTTTTGCACTAGAAGTTGAATCTGCTCTGGAAGACCCAAAAAAGGATTTAAGAACGGAAATAAAGGAATATATTAATCATCACCTTAAGGATTCTCACGACTTTTCCTTGTTTTCCTATACCAATGATAAACATGAACATGTGTATGTAGGGTTGCCTTTGCCCGTTATTTTATGGGACAATGGATTAAAGATTTTTTCGTCCTCAAAATTTCATCACGGCGAAACCATTGCAGAAGTAGGCGGGAGTCATTATAAATTATATCACGGTAAAATTTACGCTACAGATGCTTCGGGGACCATTAACTATGACGAGAAACATCACCCAACCAATGTGAAACCTTTAGATTTCTCAATCACTAAAAGTGTGGTAATGATTTTTATCACGGGATTACTGATGTTGTGGTTGTTCTCCAGTTTGGCAAAGTCTTATGCAAAGAATTCCGGCGTTGCTCAAGGCGCAGGCCGATTTTTTGAACCTATAGTCCTGTACATCCGAGATGATATAGCACGACCCAATATCGGAGAGAAGAAGTATAAAAAGTATATGCCTTATTTATTAACCATTTTCTTTTTTATCTGGTTCTTAAATATTTTTGGATTAACACCACTCGGGGTAAACGTTACGGGCAATATTGCTATTACCTTTGCATTGGCACTGCTTACCTTCTTACTAACAAACTTTACAGGAACAAAGGATTATTGGAAACATTTGTTCGACCCCTTGGGCGATACCATGCCTTGGATTGCTAAGATTCCGTTATACATTATATTAGTTCCTATTGAAATATTGGGTATTTTCATTAAACCGTTTTCATTATTAATACGTCTTTATGCAAATATGCAAGCCGGACATATTGTGTTAATGAGCTTAATTGGCTTAATGTTTATCTTTAAGAGCTGGTTGGGCAGTCCGCTTTCCTTTGGACTCGCCTTTGCAATTTCACTAATAGAGATTTTAGTTGCCTTGTTACAGGCTTATATATTTACGATGTTATCTGCCTTGTATTTTGGCTTTGCTGCTGAAGAACATGAGCACGAGCATGATCATGAACATGAAAGCAAACCTGAATTATCACATCCGTAATTAGGCGAATATGATTTTTTGGGATTCAAAGAAGAATTTTTAATTTTTAAACTAGATAGATTATGGAAATTCCAGTAATGGTAGGTGCAGGTTTGGTTGTAATTGGTGTTGGTATTGGTATCGGTAAAATCGGTGGCTCTGCTATGGATGCTATTGCACGTCAGCCTGAGGCTTATGGAAAGATTCAAACAGCGATGTTGATTGCAGCAGCGCTTATTGAAGGTATTGGATTTGCTGCGTTGTTCGCAGTGTAATTCAGATTAAAACACTGGCCATAACGGTTGGTTGTGGACAGTGTTTTATTAAAAATTAAAAGAGCTTTTAATAGTTATAAAAAATGGAAAAGTTATTAAACGAGTTTTCAATTGGTCTTTTTGTTTGGCAGACCCTACTTTTTGTACTGCTACTTTTATTACTTCGCAAATTTGCTTGGAAACCCATTTTAAATGCGGTCAATGACCGTGAGGAGGGGATTAAAAATGCTCTAGCCGCTGCAGAAAACGCAAAGAAGGAGATGCAAAATGTAACTGCGGATAGTGAAAAATTGTTGAAGGAAGCACGCGCAGAGCGGGAAGCCCTTCTAAAAGAGGCGCGAGAAATAAAAGATAAATTGATAGCCGACTCAAAAGAACAAGCCAAAATTGAAGGGGATAAAATAATTAAGCAAGCTCAAGCCGCTATCGAAGGCGAGAAAAAGGCAGCGGTAGCAGAAATAAAGGAGCAAGTGGCCAGTCTTTCTATTGAAATTGCCGAGAAGGTAATAAAAGAGCAATTGTCCAATAAAGAAAAGCAATTGAAGTTGGTAACGGATATGCTAGGTGAAATAAAATTGAATTAAATTAAGCATGAAGGATTCTAGAGCAGCAATACGATATGCCAAAGCCGTTTTGGACCTTGCCGTCCAGAATAAGGCTGCGGATCTTGTAGAGAAGGATGTACGGGTTATTGCAGCAACTATAGCAGATAATAAAGAACTTTCTGGTTTATTGGCAAGTCCTGTTGTAAAGTCGGCTACTAAGAAAAAAGCTTTGGTAGAAATTTTTAAAGGGAGTCATCAAATAACCTTAGGATTAGTAGATCTTTTAATACAAAACAAAAGAATTTCAATGCTTGAAGAAACCGCTTTGAAATACATTATCCTAAACGAGCAATTGAAAGGGCAAGATGTAGCATTTGTTACAACTGCGCTCCCCTTAACACCGGAGTTGGAAAAATCTGTACTTAAAAAGGTAACTGAATTAACAGGAAGTAAAGTCACCCTAGAAAATAAGGTTGATGAAACCATTATTGGAGGCTTTGTTTTGCGCATCGGAGATTTACAATACGATGCCAGTATTGCAAATACACTGAGTAATTTAAAAAGAGAATTTACAAACAGTCTATAAATAATCATTTGAACAAAAGGCATTTATAGCCTAAAGTTCATCATCTTATATCTAATACAAAAATGGCAGGAGTAAAAGCCGCTGAAGTATCAGCAATTTTGAAGAAACAATTATCAGGATTTGAAGCAACGGCTACTTTAGACGAAGTAGGAACAGTTTTACAGGTTGGTGACGGTATCGCAAGGGTATTTGGTTTGGCCAACGTGCAGTATGGCGAGTTGGTAGAATTCGAAGGCGGATTGCAGGGCATTGTACTAAATCTTGAAGAAGATAATGTGGGGGTAGTATTACTCAGCCCATCCAGAGATGTAAAAGAAGGATCTGTGGTAAAGCGCACTCAGACAATTGCCTCAATAAAAGTAGGCGAAGGAATTGTAGGGCGCGTTGTAAATACCTTAGGAGCACCTATTGATGGAAAAGGACCTATTTCTGGGCAGTTATTTGAAATGCCACTGGAGCGCAAAGCCCCCGGGGTTATCTTTCGTCAACCTGTAAACGAGCCTTTGCAGACAGGGATTAAGGCTATTGATGCTATGATTCCGGTGGGTAGAGGACAACGCGAGTTGGTAATTGGTGACAGACAAACCGGAAAAACTACGGTATGTATTGATACTATTTTGAATCAAAAGGAATTTTATGATGCCGGCAAACCGGTATATTGTATTTATGTGGCCATTGGACAAAAGGCATCAACTGTTGCCAATATTGCAAAAACCTTAGAAGACAATGGAGCACTTGCCTACACTACAATAGTTGCAGCTAATGCTTCTGATCCTGCGGCTATGCAGGTATATGCCCCTTTTTCGGGGGCTGCTATTGGTGAATATTTCAGGGATACCGGTAGACCTGCTTTGATTATTTACGATGATTTGTCTAAACAAGCAGTGGCTTATCGTGAAATATCTCTGTTATTGAGACGCCCACCGGGACGTGAAGCGTATCCGGGAGACGTTTTCTACCTTCACTCAAGATTATTAGAGCGTGCTGCAAAAATAATTGCAGATGATACCATAGCAAAAGGAATGAACGATCTTCCTGCTGCTTTAAAGCCGATTGTAAAAGGAGGAGGATCCTTAACTGCGTTGCCAATAATTGAAACACAGGCCGGTGACGTATCAGCATATATTCCTACAAACGTTATTTCTATTACAGATGGGCAGATATTTCTAGAGCAGGATTTATTCAACCAGGGGGTTAGGCCAGCAATCAATGTGGGTATCTCCGTATCACGTGTTGGGGGAAATGCTCAGATAAAATCAATGAAAAAGGTAGCAGGAACTCTAAAACTAGATCAGGCTCAGTTTCGTGAATTAGAGGCATTTGCCAAATTTGGATCTGACTTGGATGCAGCTACTTTAAATGTTATTGAAAAAGGAAGACGTAATGTTGAGATTCTAAAACAAGCGCAGAACGATCCTTTTACAGTGGAAGATCAGGTAGCCATCATCTATGCGGGTTCTAAAAACTTATTGCGCGATGTTCCTGTTGAAAAGGTTAAGGAATTCGAAAGAGATTTTATTGAATACCTGAATGCAAAACACAGAAATATTCTGGATGATTTAAAAGCAGGTAAATTGACAGATGAAATTACAGATACTTTGGCAAGTGTTTGCAAAGACTTGTCAAGTAAATACAAGAATTAATTTTTACATAAAGTAAAGAGTACACGGCACTAAGTACAAGATAAATCTTGTTTTTTTCTAAATACTTTGTACCTAGTACTAAATACTAGAAATAAATGGCAAACTTAAAGGAAATACGCAATAGGATAAGCTCGGTATCTTCAACCATGCAGATTACCAGTGCCATGAAAATGGTCTCTGCTGCCAAGTTGAAGAAAGCGCAAGATGCTATCACCGCTATGCGCCCTTACTCAGATAAATTAACGGAGCTTTTGCAGAACTTAAGTGCTAGTTTGGATGCAGATTCCGGAAATAAATTTTCTCAGACTAGAACTGTAAACAAGGTCTTACTTGTGGCTATAACTTCTAATAGGGGGCTATGTGGTGCTTTTAATACGAACATTATTAAACAAACTACAGTTCTAGCTAAAGAAGTATATGCCGGAAAGCAAGTAGATGTTATGGCAATAGGCAAAAAGGCAAATGATATTTTAAGAAAGCGTTTTACAATTATTGGCAATCATAGTGGGGTTTATGAGGAGCTGACCTTTGAGAATGTGGCTGGTATTGCAGAAGATTTGATGGCGTTATATATCAATGGGACTTACGATAAAATTGAAATTATATATAACAAATTCAAGAATGCAGCTACCCAAATCATAATTACCGAGCAATTTTTGCCTATTGCTTCCATGAAAGGAGCTGTAAGTACTAATACGGATTATATTTTTGAGCCTTCAAAGGAAGAAATTGTGGAACAATTGATTCCTAAGTCGCTTAAAACGCAATTATATAAGGGTATTCGGGATTCTTTTGCCAGTGAACATGGAGCACGTATGACGGCCATGCATAAGGCAACTGACAATGCCACAGAATTGAGAAATCAGTTAAAACTCACTTATAACAAAGCACGACAAGCGGCTATTACCAATGAAATTTTAGAAATTGTCGGTGGAGCTGAGGCTTTGAATAATTAACAAGCAAGAAAATAAATAAATAAACCTCGCAGCAGTGTGAGGTTTTTTTATGACCCTATGTAACATTTTAAAGGAAATGTATCTAAAGAGAAAATAACTTAAAATTCTCTTATGAAAACACTTAAAAATGTACTCGCCTTTTTCGTTTTTAGTATCACTCTTGGTGTAGCAGCGCAAAATACCGCCTTTAATGTATCTGTTTCCGGAAAAGGAGAACCGCTCTTATTTTTCCCCGGTTTTACCTGCACAGGTGAAGTTTGGGAAGATACGGTAACCGAACTTTCAAAATATTATGAATGCCATGTTTTTACTTTCGCAGGTTTTGGGGAAGTTGCGCCAATTGAGAAGCCATGGTTACCCAAAATTAAGGCAGCAATTGAAGTCTATGTATCCGCAAAGGCCTTAAAAGATCCTGTCATTATTGGACATAGCCTTGGAGGCACTTTGGGC
>CAYTDS010000054.1:0-11973 GCA_964436555.1 uncultured Flavobacteriaceae bacterium
GTACCATGCTTCGCTTTGTAATTGACGGTGCAGATATAAAAAACCTTGAAATTATTGAGCTTGGAAAAAGGGGGTAATTCTTTCTGTGGTGCTTTATTGACATCGCTCGGATTTACTCCAGCGCATCCCATTCTGCCTTTGTAGCCTCAGATTTTTGGTATTCCATAAGAATTTTCCAACCGGAATCCTGAGTCACCAAAAGAGCTTCAAAATGAACATAACTATCACTGCCCATTCCGGAACTGTCAATGGATGTATAATGAAATATTCCGCTTTCATGTGCTGTGCTTTCATTCCCGATGCGCTGGGAAAAACGAAACGCAACATTTGCTTTGATTTTACCCGATTTTGTGTCCACAAATCCCGGTTTCCAGGCTTCCAATGCATCATTTAAGGATAAGGAAGTCTTGGCACTACCATTGACCAAAACGCCTTCTTTGTGACAGGTAGCACTGTAGCCCTGAAAGTCACCTTCACGAACTGTCCGTGAAACCTCAGCCCAAAAACTATTAAGTGTCGCCAACCGGATAGAATCGTTTACACTTTCAAATGCCTTATTAAAACCATCATTCTTATTAGTTGCGATTACAGATTGGAAACTCACAGTAAGTAATACTGCGAAAAGCGGTAGTATTTTTTTCATGACTTATATTTTAAAAGCTACTTATTGTTGGTTGAGCACGAGCATTGAGGCTAAGATAATACATCTTGCACAGTATTGTTTTTTAAATACAAGCCGATGCATTAGTATTTTGGAAGATTATAAGCGTGTTTCCAAAGTGGGTCTTCTAACAAAGCAAAAAACGGCTAAACTTAGCCGTTTCTGATTTAAATTTTCCAAGAGGCATACTTTTAAATAAGCAACACCATCCGATGAGATTATTTCGCAATATTCACAGCTCTGGTTTCCCGAATTACAGTAACCTTAACCTGCCCAGGATAGGTCATATCCGTTTGTATTTTTTGCGAAATTTCAAAAGATAATTCTGCCGCTTTTTCATCGCTCACCCGCTCGCTCTCTACTATTACCCGAAGTTCTCTACCTGCTTGAATAGCATAGGCCTTCTGAACCCCTCCAAAGGCAAAGGCAATATCTTCCAAATCTTTAAGACGCTGTATATAAGAATCCATTACCTGCCTTCTGGCGCCCGGTCTTGCACCACTAATTGCATCACAAACCTGCACTATAGGCGAGATTAATGTTTTCATTTCTATCTCATCGTGGTGTGCTCCAATGGCATTGCAAACTTCCGGTTTCTCACCGTACTTCTCAGCCCATTGCATCCCCAAAATAGCATGTGGTGTCTCAACTTCTGCTTCGGTATTTGGTACTTTTCCGATATCGTGCAATAAACCTGCTCTTTTTGCTAATTTAGTGTTTAAGCCCAGTTCCGCCGCCATTACACCACACAGCTTTGCCACTTCTCTGGAATGCTGCAACAAGTTTTGTCCATAGGAAGATCTATACTTTAATCTACCTACGGCTTTTATCAGCTCAGGATGTAACCCGTGAATTCCTAAATCGATAACGGTTCGTTTTCCAATTTCTATGATTTCCTCTTCGATTTGTTTCTCGGTCTTTTTGACGATTTCTTCTATGCGTGCAGGGTGTATACGACCATCTGTTACTAATTTGTGAAGAGAAAGCCTTGCGACTTCTCGTCGAACAGAATCGAAACAAGAAAGAATAATAGCATCAGGAGTATCATCAACAATAATTTCAACCCCTGTAGCGGCTTCCAGTGCTCTGATATTTCTACCCTCTCTTCCAATTATACGACCTTTAACATCATCCGATTCCAAATTAAATACAGAAACACAATTCTCTACCGCTTCTTCTGTGCCGATTCGTTGAATGGTATTTATAATGATTTTTTTTGCCTCCTGTTGAGCGGTAAGTTTTGATTCTTCTACTGTAGCCTGAATGTAGGACATGGCATCCGCTTTAGCTTTTTCCTTTAGCGATTCCAGCAATTGGCTTTTAGCCTCATCCGCAGAAAGACCTGAAATAACCTCTAGTTGCTGCACCTGACTCTTGTGTAACTTTTCGAGTTCTGATTGCTTTTTATCTAAATATTCACTCTTGTAATCAACTTCCTTAAGCTTGATTATTAGCTGTTCGTTCAGCTTTTTGTTGGTAGCCAACTCGTTACTAACCTGAGATTCCTTATCTCTTGTTCGCTGTTCTGATTCTGCAATCTTTTTATCCTTGCTAATAATAACTTTTTCATGCTCTGCCTTTAACTCGAGAAACCTTTCTTTGGCCTGAAAAATTTTATCTTTTTTAATATTTTCACCTTCTAAGGTAGCATCTTTTACTATAATAGCTGCTTCTCTTTTTGCGTTGGCTATAGTTTTAGAAGCTTTTCCTTTCTCCATAAACTTAGCTATTGCAAAACCAACTGCCAAACCTATGATTCCTACTATTATTATTGTTGTTGTATCATCCATAGTTAAACATATTATTAATAAAAAAAGCCCACATTGATGGAAGTCTTGTACAAACTCCAATAAACAGGTTTAGGGCTACCAAGTTGCTCAAGGATCCTTCTACAAGGAAGGCCTGCTTTTACAACCTAAACTCACCCTTTTAAAACAAATTAGTGTTGAGTTTGTCAAAAATATAATTACCAATGTGGGCAGTAACGTTATTTATTTAAAAGAACTTATTTTAAACTGAGCTTGGAATTTACTAACTGATCCAAAGCCTTGATACGCTCAACAGCTTCCTGAATTCCTTCAGATTGGTCTATTCCTTTTTGCTCTATTTTAGATGCAAATTGTAAGGCACACATCGCAAGTACATCTTGCTTGTCCCGAACAGCATAGTTTTGCTCAAATTTCTTTGCCAACTGCTCAATATTTTTAGCTGCTCTCCGCAACCCCTCTTCCTGACTGGGGTCAATGGTTAAGGGGTACACCCTATCTGCGATTGAAAGCTTAATTTTGAGCTTTTCTGACATAATATTAGAGTACATTATTCAGATAGCTGAACAATACAATGATCCAGTTCTCTTATTAATGTGTTTATTTTAAGCTTAGCTTCTGTCTTATCTGCATTACTACCCAGCATTGAACTTGCAAGCCTAAGTGAATTGTATTTTTGTTCCCATTCTACCACAGAATTCTTAGTCATTTCATGTGCTTGTTGCACAGCTACCAAGTCTTCTTCCAACTTTAAATTGGACTGGTGAAGAAGCTCAAGTTTATGTAATAACTTGCTGATTTTGTTCTCTAAAGAATCAACAATTTCAACCAATTCACTCATATGCAACTATTCAATGCATTTACACAAAGTTAACATACATCTTACGACTTAGCAATACTTTTTTGAATTATTCTTCAAGGGATCCTTTAGATCCCTTTCCAACACCTGTTTGGAAAATACAGGCAATTTTAAGAATAAGAGTTTTTATCAATCAAATGGTATTAACTACTTTCGTAAAACGTATTCATGCCGATGAAACAAGACATACCCTTAAGGTAACCTTGGCTAGATGGCTATAAATATAAGTTTCCTACCGTTTTTTTACGCAGACTCGGGATGAACTTTTAAGACAAATAAAAGATTAATGAAGAACACTTTTTTTGCTTTCTTGGTATTTTTTTCGTTCCACATTCAGGCTCAAGAAAAGTATCCAAAGGATATTTTTATATCTCCTATGGGTATTCCATTATTATTAGCCGGAAATTTTGGAGAACTACGATCCAATCATTTTCATTCCGGCTTAGACATTAAAACGCAACAAAGAGAAGGGTTACCTGTTTATTCCATAGCTGAGGGGATGGTTACTAGAATCAAAGTAGGAATTGCCGGTTATGGAAAAGTGATGTATGTAGCCCACCCCAACGGACACACCTCTGTTTATGCCCATTTACAGAAGTTTTCTCCTGAAATTGAAGCCTACGTAAAAAACATTCAGTACCAAAAAAGAATGTACGAGATCGAGGTTTTTCCTGATTTTGGGGAGCTAAAAGTAAAGCAAGGAGAACTCATTGCCTATAGCGGAAATACAGGAAGCTCTTCAGGACCCCATTTGCACTTTGAAATACGTAACACACAGTCCGAGAATCCCATAAACCCGTTGTTGTATGGTTTAGAAGTTGCAGACAACACGGAGCCAATACTAACCCATTTGTACGGATATGCACTAACACCGGATAGTCAGGTAAACCAAAGCGATTATAGAATACAGCTAAAATTTGCGAAACAGGCCGACGGTACCTTACTAGCTGAAAAAGTTAAAGCTGCGGGTAGTATTGGATTTGGATTTAGCGGATATGACAGGCAAGATCTGGTAGCTAACCAAAATGGTATTTATTCAGTACAACAAGTGGTGAATGGTAAGGTCTATTCTGAGTATGACTTTGATACCTTTTCTTTTGATGAGACTCGTTATATAAATACCCTTATAGATTATGAACATTATGTAACTACAAGACAACATATTCAAAAGTGCTTTAAGGATCCCGGTAACAAGTTGACCATTTACCATACACTATTAAATGACGGAAAAATTTTGGTGGAAGAAGGGTTGAGCTACAACGTAGAAATTATCCTGAAGGATTTGGAAAATAATTTCACCAAGCTTGTTATCCCGGTGGAAGGTAAAAGAGAAGAACTAAAATTAAAGAAACAGGAACTGCTTACCGAAAATTACATCCTCTCCAAAAAACCTAATAACTTTGATTTGGGCGGAGCAAAAGTTTATTTTCCTGCCAATACCTTTTATGATGATTTCTATATGGATCTAAAAAAAGGTAATGATACGGTAACGATACATAACGGGAAAGTAGCCGCACATAACAATTTTACCATCACTTTTGACGTTTCCAGATATTCAGAGGAAGAAAAGAAACAATTATTTATAGGGCGTTTGGATGGAAGACGAAGACCAATTTATACCAATACCTATAAACGGGGTGACACCTTCACAACAAGAACACGCAACTTGGGAGCCTATATGCTGGCTAAAGACATTACTCCTCCTCAAATTAGAGCAAAAAATTTTAAGCCTAAACAATGGTTAAATAATTACAGATATCTTAGTTTAGAAATTAAAGATGATTTAAGTGGAATAGACACCTACAGCGCAACACTAAACGGAGAATGGATTTTAATGGAATACGAACCCAAGACTAATACGCTTACCTATAATTTTGATGATCTGAAATTGGATAAAAACCAATTTGAACTCGTTATCCTTGTAACAGATAATGTCGGTAATTCCAGTACGTTTACAAGCACGTTTTACAGAAATTAAACCGTTGAAGTATCGTGAACTAATTTTTACATTTTTTCTTTTGTGCTCATTATCCCTATTACGAGCGCAAACCGCTACCATTACTGGGGTTGTTTTTGACGAAAACAACAATCCCCTTGCCAATGTACAGATCACCACAGAAAATAACGGAACTTATAGTGATGAAGCTGGTTTTTATTCTTTACAGGTTCTTGCAGATCAGGAAGTGACTATAACCTTTTCTCATATTTCTCATAAAAATGTAATCATAAATGCGCTTCTTTTAAACACCAATGAAACTTTTGTTTTTAATCCTATGTTGAAGGAAGGGATTATTCAAATAGATGAGGTGGTAGTAACTTCATTGGGCGAAAAGAGTTTTGAAGGTATTACTACCATTGCTCCTGAGGTTATAAAAAATATCCCGGGGGCGAACGCGGGTGTAGAGCAAATCTTAAAGTTATTACCCGGGGTAAATTCCAATAATGAATTAAGCACGCAGTTTTCTGTCCGGGGTGGAAATTATGATGAAAATCTGGTTTATATAAATGAAATTGAAGTTTATAGACCCTTTCTTGTAAGATCGGGACAAGTGGAAGGACTTAGCTTTGTAAATAGTAACATGGTACAACGAGTAGATTTCTCCTCCGGTGGGTTTCAGGCGAAATATGGCGATAAATTATCCTCAGTATTGGATATAACCTATAAAAATTCTGCAGGAAAAAGTTTTCAGGTTGATGCTAGCTTGCTTGGTGCCGGATTAACTACCGAAAGTGTTTCAAAGAACAAACGCATAACAACCATTTCGGGAATACGATTTCGGGATAATAATTTATTCTTAAATAGTTTACAAACTAGCGGCAATTTTAATCCCACCTTTTTAGACATTCAAAATTATACCTCCTATACGATTTCAAAAAAAGTTCAAGTGGGCTTTTTGGGTAACCTTTCTCTAAATCGATATAAAAATGAACCTGTTACAAGACAAACTAACTTTGGAACCCTAAACAATCCAAAAGCATTGCTTGTTTTTTATGATGGAAAAGAAATAAACAATTATTTTACGGGACTTGCCGCTTTAAAAACAGATTATTTAGTCAATGATAATCTTGCACTAAAACTAATAACTTCCGTTTACCATACAACGGAAGAGGAGTTTTCTGATGTTACAGCGCAATACCGTTTAGGGGAAGTAGAGGTAAACTTGGGCAGTGAAGATTTAGGGCAAGTTACCGCTTCAAGAGGGATAGGTTCCCAATTAAACAGAGCCAGAAATGAGTTGGATGCTCTTATTGCAACCGTGGAACTTAAAGGTAAATTCAATAAAAATCGCCATACGCTGGAATGGGGCGTAAAATATGCGCATGAAGATATTAGAGATCAGATACGGGAATCAGAATTTATTGATTCCGCAGGATTTTTTATTCGTCCCCCATTACCGGAATTCAGCAACAATGAACCTCAAGAACCATTTGAAGGGCCCATTATACCCATCGAAGGAATCAATGCCCGAAACTTTGTGCAAACAAACCGACTCTCCGGCTTTTTGCAGTACAGCAGGCAAACCACTTGGAATCAACATAACATTTATTATAACCTTGGTGTCAGAGCTCATCATTGGATTGTTTCAGGCGAAGGAATAGCTCAAACTGCGCAAACCATTTTTAGTCCCAGAACGCAATTTGCCATAAAGCCAAAATGGGAAAAAGACCTGCTTTTTCGTTTTTCATTAGGCTTATATCAGCAACCGCCATTTTACAGAGAACTTCGAAACTTTTCCGGAAGTATCGTCCCTGAAGTAAAAGCGCAGAAATCGGTTCATACCGTTTTAGGTAATGAATACAGTTTTCTGTTGTGGGAAAGACCATTTACCCTAATAACCGAAGCGTACTATAAAAAACTAACTAATGTAAACCCATATACCCTGGAAGATGTGCGCATACGGTATGCGGCAACTAATGATGCCCGCGCTTATGCCTACGGTTTTGAAGTACGGTTAAATGGAGCTTTTGTCCCCGGTACTGAGTCATGGGTAAGTCTCGGATACCTTGAAACTAAAGAAAACATAAATGATAGGGGATTTATCTCCAGACCTACCGACCAACGACTTAAATTGGGGGTTTTATTTCAGGATTATGTGCCTACAGTTCCTAATCTGAAAATGTACTTAAATCTAGTATATAATACAGGTGTTCCCGGAGGATCGCCAAATTATGCAGATCCTTACGATTTTCAGAATAGATTAAGAGATTATAAGCGGGCAGATCTAGGAATTTCCCATATTTTTGTTGACGTAAATACCACGTATCCAGAAAATCATTGGTTGTATCGCTTTAAAGAGTTAAGTGCCGGGGTTGAGATTTTTAATCTTTTCAACAATCAAAATTCGATAACCAATACTTGGGTGAGGGATGTGGATAGTAAACAACAATTTGCTGTACCCAATTTTATGACCACAAGGGTTTTAAACCTTAAATTTAATATGCGATTTTAGTTAAATTTGAAAATGAAAATAGCCTTAATTTCTTTATTTCTTTTGGTAACACTAGCATCTAATGCTCAAAAAAACATTTATGAAAGCAATAGGTTTGATGTCTTAAGTGAAAATCATAAAACTCTGGCGATTCTGCCCTTTATAACCAATTTGGATTTAAAGGATTCTATTTCCAAAGAAGAATTAAACACTTTGGAAGAGAAAGAAGGGTATACGGTACAAAATGCCCTGGAAACCTACTTTTCAAGAGGTACAAAAAGAAAAAAATTTACAGTAGAATTTCAAAACATAAAAAACACAAATGCTTTGTTAGCTCAGAACAATATTTCTTATAGAAACATTGACATTTATACCATTAAAGACCTTTGTGTCCTTTTGAATGTAGACGGCATTATCAGCGGCAATCTTAACTTAAATGTTTTGTTATCCAAAGGAGTATCCACAGAATTTAGTTTTTTGGATTATGTTAGGGGCGATGCCAATTACGGTAGAATAGGAATTAAAGTGAGTGATGGAGCCTCAGGAAAATTACTCTGGAAATATGAAAAACAAATCAATAAAAAATCAGGAAAAAACACCTACGACCTTATTGACCTTATGATGAAACAAGCTACTCGTAAATTTCCTTACGACAAAGAAAAAGCAAAATAAAGTTACTGCCCGGAAAAATCCTTTAAAGTGGCAATAACATAGTCTAATTCTTCTTTGGTATTATATATAGAAAAAGAAAAGCGTAAGGATGGCTTTTTAAGCTCTTCCTCAGATAACAATTCCATTAATACATGAGATCCCATGTCACTCCCGGACTGACATGCACTTCCTTTGGAGCAAGCAATTCCCTTAATATCTAAATGAAATAGCAGCATCAGGGACTTGTCTGGATCAAAGGGTAAACGTGCATTAACAAGCGTATAAGTACTTTGCTGCAGGTCGCCCGAATGACCGTTAAATTGCACCTCAGGTAATGCTTTCTGTAGTTCATCTACGAAATAGCGCTTTAATTCGGTTACATATTCCTTTTCTTCTTCTAATTTTTCGGATGAAAGTACAAAGGCAGTTTCTAGACCTATAATATTATGATAAGATTCTGTCCCCGCTCTAAAACCACGTTCCTGAGATCCTCCAAAAATCAAGGGCTTTAAGCCGGAATTCCTTTTAATATAAGCAAAGCCAATTCCCTTTGGTCCATGAAATTTATGAGCAGCAGCGGTGAGAAAATCAGCCGGAATCTCCTGAACATCCCATGAATAATGCCCTAAAGACTGTACCGTATCTGAATGAAATAACGCATTATGTAAAGCACATAACTTTCCTACAGCAACAACATCTATAATGTTACCAATTTCATTGTTTACATGCATTAAACTAACTAATTTTTTAGAGTTGTCCTGTGATAAAAGGGCTTCTAAATGAGATAGCATAGGGTTACCAAAGGTGTCCAGGTCTACATAATGCAATGCAACTCCATACTCCTTAACCAATTCCTCTGCTGTATGTAAAACAGCGTGGTGCTCTATTTTTGAAGTAATTATGGTCCGTACTTTTAGATCCCTTACAGCACCTCTAAGAATCATATTATCTGCTTCGGTACCTCCGGAGGTAAAAATAATCTCTGATGGGTGAGCATTTAGGTACTTGGCAATAGTTTTTCTTGCCCTTTCAATTCCCGTTTTAGCAGATCTCCCAAAACTGTGCGTGGAGGAAGGATTGCCATAAAAGTTTACCAAAGCCTCCTTCATTTTTTCAATAACTTCTGCCCTTATCTGTGTGGTTGCTGCATTATCCAGATATACTTTCATACCAGTTTAATCTCATTTTTGAGGTGATAAAATTACTTGAAATAAAGTTAATTTCTCATAAAATCCATCTAAACCTCTAGGATAATCCCTTATTTTTCGACTAAATTTGAATTATGAAAAACCTCCTATTTTTTTGTTGTTTACTAATGCTACTATCATGTGATGATGGCGATTTGCAGATTGAAGCCTTAAATTTCGACAGTGTTGCCGCTCAAAGCTGTGCGGCTCCAATTACCCCCGCTACGAGAATTTTTTTTAAAATAAACCAAGATGAATCATTAATTCTCAATCTGGCCGCCAATATAATTAAAAATGAAGTTTCTAACGGTCCCATAACCAGTTTAGTACCTTCTCAATCCCAAATAACCTACCGTATTTTTTCTGAAAATGTTACCAAAAATTACTTTTGTGATGCCATCCCTGCTGCAACGCCTGTAGTAGTGGAAGAAATAGAAGCAGAAGGCGGGGAGGTCAGGGTTACCACAATCTTAAAAGAAGATGGGGTTACCTTTGAACACAAAATTGAGTTGAATGCCATTTCTTTGGTGACCCAATCCGGAACTCGAATCACTGACCTGAGAATTAATAATTTTGGGACTATAACTACAGTAGAATAGTCACTTTCATGGATTTTGATAAATATACACCTCTGTGGCTCCTAAACCATATTTTTGGTAATTGGCATCGTAAAACTTTAGGTTATCATATCTGTTTAACAAATAATAAAGTTCTTCTTTAAGAACACCTTCACCTACACCATGTATAAAAACTACTTTTTGTATTTTTTTCTTCATGGCAAATTCCAATTGTCTTTTGGCTGTATCCAATTGGAGGTTTAATATTTCATAATTAGTCATTCCCTTAGTAGAAGTTAGTAACTGATTAATATGAAGATCCACTTCCATTACCGGTACATAGGCTTCCTTTTTGGCATTATACTTAAAATTTTGCTTTTTGATGGTTTCCTTCTCCCCTTTAATCCTTGCTATATCAAAATGAGAGACCTTAATTTCTTTTGTTCCGGAAACCAAAATTAATTCTGATGGGGCGTAGATAAGTTCAAATCCCTCATCGCTCTCCACGGTAATTTGATCAGATACGATTTTGCGAATTACCCCGCTCACAACGTCATCTATGGCCTCTACCCGATCTCCAATATTAAAGTTGGTCATGCTATGTTTTTAAAATTACATCTCTTGTCTTACATAACCCTATCAAGGAGCTGCACAAAATAAAATAGTCGTTTTATTTTCATTCCACAAAAATAATAGTAATTTTCGGCAAAGGAACAAGCATTTGTCTAAATGGTACTGACCACACTATTACTCGCAAAAGATTTTATGTTGCCCTGTCTGAATAAAAAAATATTCGGGGTAGAATGTCCGGGTTGTGGGATACAACGAGCCGTTTCCTTATTATTTCAGGGTGAATTTATTGCCGCTTTTAAAATGTATCCGGCACTATATGCCCTAATCCTCCTTTTGGTTTTTTTGCTAGCCGATACTTTTTTCACCATTAAGTATTCCAACAAAATAACTATCTTTTTATTAATTACAACAATCTCTTTAATATTAATCAACTATATCCTAAAATTTTTATAACTAAACCTGTACTTATGGAACAACAAAAATTACCGAATGTCACTATTGTTATTGTGATGGGTATTGCCTCTATCGTTTTATGTTGGTGTTACGGAATACTCGGATTGATATTAGCAGTTGTTGGACTTATTTTGGCAAATAAAGCAACTTCTACTTACAAAAATAATCCTGAGCTCTATTCTGATTATGGAACCTTAAAAATTGGTAAAGTGCTTTTGATAGTTGGCATTATTTTAAACATTTTATTCATTCTATTCGTGATTTGGATTATCTCTATCGTCGGGTGGGAGAACCTTCAAAATCAAGAATTAATGCAAGAACGGCTTGAAGAATATTTTAATCAATAATTAATATAAACTAAATGAACCAAACACCACTTCCGGGCGCTAGCAATGCGCTAACCATGGGCATTATTTCTATTGTAGGCGCATTAATTTGCTGCGGGCCCTTTGCCATTATTTTTAGTATTATCGGCTTAAGCAGTGCCTCCAAAGCAAAAAGGTTGCATCTGGAGAATCCCGGAATATATACCGGATACGAAAACGCAAACACAGGTAAAATTTTATCCTATGTGGGCCTTGCCCTATCCCTGATTATGCTGCTTTTTGTTATTATCTATTTTGGGGTAATAATAGCATTTATTACAGCTGCAGGTGCGCAAGGAGGGTACTAAACATTTTAGCAACAAAAAATCTCAGAGGTTTTCGGGGATTTTTTTTACTGCAAGGTTTGTGCAGTGAACTATTATATATTTGATTTTAAATAATGGGTATTGCGCAATACTGTATATAGTTAACAACTAAAAATTTAAAAGATGGAAAAATTAACAGCTAAAA
>CAYTDS010000055.1:0-11883 GCA_964436555.1 uncultured Flavobacteriaceae bacterium
TGTAGAAGCTATTTATAAATCAGTTGCTCAAAACTGTGAAATAAAGATATAGAAAAAAGACGCATTTAATAAAAGTTTATGGGTTTAGGAATACCCTTATATTAGTTGTCGTTTTTGCGCAAGATAAAAAAGAAAAGAGCCTATGCAGTAGAGCAAGGCATCTAGCAAATCTGCTGTATATCTTAGGTTGTGCTTTGGTAAATATATTTCAAAAAACCAGATGTAATAACTAGTTAAAGATAGTATTGAAAAAACGGAAAGCTGATATTTCGAATCTGCCTTAAAGTGTCTTACAACCCCCAAAATAAAGGTAAAGACAAGAGGCATGCATAAAAAATCGTTGAGATAAAAAGAAATCCAGTCGGGTAAACTTATTTGCATCCAACCGGCAATATAGACCGCAAAAGCCAAAACAAAGTAACCGAGGAAAATAGGATTCACCAATGTTCTCATGCTGCAATCATTGAAACTACCCAAGCAATAAAAGCGCCAATCGCCATTACAACCACCCAGACATAGTAAACTATTCCTGCAAAAAAACGAACAATAAGATACTTGTGATTTCGGTATTTCTCTATAAACGCTTCTGTTTCTTTAGCTTCCTCTTTTTGTACTTCAGTTCTTCGTTTTTCTGCAGTGCTTTGTTCTAATGCTCTTCTTTTAGCATGGTTTATCAGGGTATTGCAAGAACTGCAATAATCCGAATCAACGGTAAACTTTCCGCACTTGTAACATTTAATTGTTGTTCCCAAAAAAAATAATTTTAAACTACCGCTACATGGTACTTATTAAAACTGCTCTAAAAAAGTAATTCGTTTTTCTATGGGCGGGTGAGTCGCAAAAAGTCCCCCTAAAACTCCTAAAAAATTTACGGTATTGTCCTTAGGTGTATTTTCAATAAAAAGATACTGTATATCTTCACTTTTTACTTTTACGTGATGATTGGGTGCTATTTTCTTCAGAGCTGAGGCAAGAGCCCAAGGCTTTCTGGTCATTTCGGCTGCACCGCTATCAGCCAAATACTCTCTACTCCTACTCAATGAAAAGCGAAAAAGAAGTGTAAAAAAATAGGCAATAGTTGAGATAATGAGTATAAGAAAAATAATCTTGCCCGTGTCCTTATCACTTCGCCTCCCACTATAAATAATATTTCTAAAAGCCAATTGAGAAACAAAAGAAAAAATCCCTACAAAGACAATACTAATAACCAATAACCTAACGTCCTTATTTCTAATGTGCATTAGTTCATGTGCTATAACCCCTTCTAATTCGTCATCGTTCAATGTTTCAATTAGACCCCGAGTAAGCGTTACGGTAAAATCTTTTTCTTTTATTCCACTGGCATAGGCATTTAGCGCTTCACTTTCAATAATGGCCACCTTTGGCATGGGCATTCCTACGGACATACAAAGGTTCTCTACCAGATTATAAACCCTCATATTGGTTTTCCGTTCCAGGGTTTTTGACCCCGTGGCCAAGGCTATCATTTGGGTATGGGTAAAATAGGCAATCAAAAACCAGATTAAAATTGCGCCACAAACTAAAGGTGCAAATTGAAGAAATCTATCTAGAGTAAGCGAAGAATCAGAATTTCCATATTCATCAAAGCTTACAAAATAAATAAAGGCATACACAGCACCTAAAACAACCACAGGGAAGCCCAATAATAATAAAACAGATCTTCTATTATTACTTGCGATTTGCTGTTGTAACCCAATAAACTTCAATACTTAAAATTTAATTTCCGGAGCTTTGTCTAATTGATCTCTCTGTACCACGCCCAAATCAAACATAGGCTCTGTTTTAAATCCGAACATTCCGGCAAAGAAATTATTTGGAAATTTTTGTACTGCTATATTTAACTCTTTGGTAGCGCTATTAAAGAATCTGCGGACCGCAGCTAGTTTGTTTTCAATATCTGAGATTTCATTCTGTAATTGCAAAAAGTTTTGATTGGCTTTCAAATCAGGATACGCTTCAACTTGTATGTTAAGACCTTGAATGGCCGAAGAAAGTTGTTGTTCTGCTTCTATTTTATCGTTTATTGTGGTAGCACTAATTGCTCTGGTTCTTGCATTAGTAATGGCCTCTAAAGTACCCCTTTCATGCTCCATATAACCCTTAACCGCCCCTAAAAGTTGTGGAATAAGATCATGGCGCTGTTTCAATTGTACATCAATATCAGCAAATGCGTTTTCTCTATGATTTCTTAAACGAACAAGCGTATTATAAATTCCCGCAACCATAAAGGCTAAAACGGCAATAATTCCGAGGATAACAAGTAAAACCATAATTCTATTTTTTAATTGGTTAGCTTTCTAAAAAAGTAATTTTCAAGTCGATTCAAATATACTACAAAAGAGATAGAAGAATAAATAATGTATTGTTAAAGCATTCTGTTTTTTAAAATAGTCATTTTAAGCTATTTAAAAGATGGCTTCGAAAAACTTTAACCCAGCTACTTTCGATGCATCGATTTAATCCCGCAAATTAAGAGGATTAATGCTTAACAATTAAAGTTTATTTAAGATTCCGGTTAAACTACTTTATCCACAGAATTTTGTACTTTCGAAACAATCAATCAAAAAAATATTAGAATGAAAATTAAAATTGTACTACCACTTTGTATTGCCTTTGTAGTTAGCAATTTACTATTGGGGCAACTAACCCAAACAGCCTCTGTTGAAGGAATTACAGAGTACCAAATGGACAATGGTCTAAAAGTGCTTTTATTCCCTGACAATTCGGCTCAGACCATAACTGTAAACATTACTTATCTGGTGGGCTCAAGACATGAAGGCTATGGTGAGAAAGGAATGGCACACTTATTAGAACACCTTTTATTTAAAGGCTCAACAAATCATCCTGATATTCCAAAAGAATTGAGTGCACGGGGAGCAAGACCAAACGGTACCACCTATTATGATCGAACAAATTATTATGAGACCTTCAATGCCACAGAAGATAATTTAAATTGGGCTTTAGATTTGGAGGCAGATCGCATGGTAAATTCTTTTATTGCCCAAAAAGATCTGGAATCCGAGTTTAGTGTGGTACGCAATGAATTTGAAATGGGAGAAAACAGTCCTTCCAGAGTTCTAAGACAAAAGGTTATTGATGCAGCATATCTATGGCATAATTACGGTAATTCCACTATTGGCAACCGCTCCGATATAGAGCGTGTTCCTATTGAGAATTTAAAAGAGTTCTACAAAAAATTCTATAGACCGGATAACGCAGTCCTTTTGATTATTGGAAAGTTTGACGAAGAAAAAACCCTTGAATTGGTAAAACAAAAGTTTGGAAAAATTGAAAAGCCAACAACGCCTATACGAGACTCCTATACCGAGGAACCTCCTCAAGACGGTGAAAAGATTGTTACTGTTAGCAGAGTTGGGGAATTACAATTGGTAAGTGCCCTATATCACATACCTGCAGCTTCTCATGAAGATTATGCAGCTTTGGGAATTTTAGAAAACATTCTTACTGATGAGCCCTCAGGGAGACTATACAAGGCTTTGGTAGAAACTCAAAAAGCCTCCTCAATGTGGTCTTATTCCCCTTTTACTAAAGAACCAAGTTTTCTTCATATTGAGGTTGATATTCCCTCTGATAAAAATGCTAGTGAAGTTGAAACCATTTTAAAGGAGAATTTAGATAATCTCAAAAATGTCCCAATAACTCAGGATGAAGTGGATAGAGCCAAAGCCAACCTTCTAAAAGAAATAGATCAGCTCACAAGAGATTCGGAGGGTTTCGGAATGGCAATGAGCGAATATATTGGAGCCGGAGACTGGCGACTGGGTTTTATAAACAGAGATCGAATAGAGAATAGCACAATAGAGCAAGTGAATGAAGTAGCCATAAAATATTTAATTCCAACCAACAGGACTATAGGTCGATTTATTCCTACAAAAACTCCGGAGCGTGTTACCATTCCGCATACCAAAAATTTAGATTCCCTTGTAAGCGTTTACAAGGGTAAAGAAAACATGGGTTCTGGCGAAGCCTTTGATGTTTCTTACGATAAAATCCAGGAACGCATCATTTCAGGTAAATTAACCAACGGTATTACCTACGGTTTAATTGAAAAAAGCAATAGAGGCAATACTGTGAATGTAAGTTTCAGTATACGAAATGGAGACGAAAAAACATTAGCCAATAAAGGAGTCATTCCTTCCTTTACTGCCCAGCTATTAAATAAGGGCACGACGTCAAAGACCAGACAACAAATAGAAGATGAACTTAGTCGATTAAAATCCTCTATTTATATTGGAGCAAGAAACGGAAATGTATATGTAACAGTTGTGTCAACTGAGGAAAACCTCATGTCTACAATGCAATTAATGGCAGATATGCTAAAAAACCCTTCGTTTGATACGTCAGAATTAGATAAATTAAAGACAGAAGAATTAGCAAGTCTAGAAGCCAATAAAACGGATCCCCAGTTTCTAGCTCAAACACGATTATCCGAAATTAATAATCCCTATCCCAAAGGGCATCCTCTTTACCGAATGACCATAGAAGAGAGAATTGATGCCATTAAAAAAGTAACCATAGCCGATGTAAAATCATTTCATACTGATTTCTATGGATTGGGAAAATCCATTATTGTTGGAATAGGAAATTTAAAATCTGATGAGCTTAAAAACTTTATGGAGAAAGAATTTAGCACTTTTGAAAGTAAAAATCCGTACACAAAAATTGCTAGTCCGTTTTCTGAATCCAAAAGCGTATCAGAAGATATTTTAACGCCCGACAAACAAAATGCCATGACCTTTGGGGCACTCAACATAAAAACAAGTGAATATAGTGATGATTATCCTGCATTGACAATTGCGGCAACAATTTTGGGTGGTGGTGTTTTAAACTCGAGAATCTCCGACCGTCTTCGACAAAAAGATGGAATAAGTTATGGAGCCGGAGCCGGGTTTCAGGCAGATTCTGATAATACCGATCAAAACTCCCAAATGTACATCTATGCCATTTATGCTCCATCAAATTATGATAAGGTGCGCTTAGGTTTTGAAGAAGAATTAGCTAGATTTATCAAAGATGGTGTAACAGAGGAAGAAGTGAAAAATGCTGTTAATGGTTGGATACAAGAAGGAAATGTGTCAAGAGCCCAAGATGGCGAATTGTTAACCGTAATTAATAATAATGCTTTTTATGACAGAACTATGGCATTCCACAAGGAAATTGAAACAAAAATCAGTAACCTAACTGTTAACGATATAAATAAAGTTATCAAAAAATATATTTTACCTCTTGAAAAATGGACGGTTGTAAATGCCGGAGATTTTAAAAAATAAGGGGCATATCCATTGGCTTTGAATTTAAGTGAAGGGTGCAGGTAGACAAGCTGTATCCTGCATTTTACCTATGAAATAGTTCCAGATAAAAAATGACCGCAATTGATTGGATAGGGTTTGTTGGAGTTGCGATTCTTCTAATTGCTTTCTTCTTAAACTTAAGAAATTATATAAAGAAAGAAAGTATAACCTATCTGATACTAAATTTTGTTGGCGCAGGATTAGCTTGCTATGCGTCTGTCTTATTAGCTTTTTGGCCATTTATAATTCTGGAGGGTTGCTGGTCTTTGGTTTCTGTTTACGGTCTTATTAAGTATGTGAAATTAAGATCCGAATAGTTTAAAAATGTATTATTTAACACATAATTCGGACTAACCATGGAAAAGGTAAATATTGCAGAAAAATTATCTTTATTCAATGAATATTGGCACCCAAAAATTGTTGGAGAACTTAATGGACAATATGTAAAATTAGTGAAACTCAAAGGTGAGTTTGTTTGGCACAAACATGATGATGAAGATGAGTTATTTTATGTTATCAGTGGCATTTTGAGGATGGAATTCCGGGATAAAACTGTGGAAATACAACCTAATGAATTTATTATTGTACCAAAAGGAACAGAACACAGACCTGTTGCTCTGGACGAAGTTGCGGTAATGCTCTTTGAACCAAAGACTACCTTAAATACCGGCGACACAGTTGGTGAATACACTAGAAAACAGTTAGATATACTGTAATGCAAGCTGTAACTGGACTGTTTTAATTACCCATATGGAGGTATGGGAATCTATTATCACAAAGTTAAATTGGTAAATCAACTCAAATAGTGTTTATTTGACACTCTTTCCCGCAAACCGGAAAGTTAATTATGAAAACATACACCCTCGAAGAAATAAACGATGTCCTAAAAGGAGTAATCATCGGTAATACTGCTCAAAGAATTTCTACGCCCGAACAGCTGGAACTGGCAAGCTGCACGGAAATCTCTTTCATTGGTAATAAAAAATATGAAAAATATTGGGCAAGTTCCAAAGCTTGCGCCGCTGTTGTAAATGAAGATATTTCCATTGAACCGGGAGAAGGTCGCGCCTTTATTAAAGTGAAAAACGCTGATTTGGCAATGTCACAGGTACTGGCTCTGTTTGCACCTTGTCCGCCTGTTTTTGAAAGCAAAATCCATCCTACTGCCAACATTGATAAAACAGTCCGTATCGGTATTGGTTCAAAAATAGGTGCCGGAAGTTATATCGGCCCAAATGTGGTTCTAGGTGAAAACGTTACCATTTACCCTAATGTTACTATTCTTGATGAATGTACTATTGGGCAACATACAGTGATTTGGTCCGGAGCTGTAATAAGGGAACGTTGTCATTTGGGTGCTTATTGCATTATACATCCTAATGCAACAATTGGAGCCGATGGTTTTGGTTTTCGTCCGGATCCGGTAAAAGGTTTAGTTAAAATTCCACAAATAGGCAATGTGGTCCTTGGAAATCATGTTGAAATTGGAGCAAATGCCTGTGTCGACAGGGGAAAATTTAGTTCTACAGTTCTTGGAGATGGCTGTAAAATTGACAACTTAGTTCAAATTGGACATAATAGCCGCTTAGGGATGTTTTGCATAATGGCAGGAAATAGTGGTCTGGCAGGCTCAGTAACCCTAGGAAATGGTGTGATTATTGGCGGTAGTGCTTCCATAAAAGACCATACTACAATTGGAGATGGTGCAATTATTGGAGCAGGTTCGGGGGTAACGGGAGATGTTCCGTCGGGAAAAACTATGTTGGGGTATCCTGCACTTGAAGCTAGGGAAACACTAAAACAATGGGCTTATTTAAAACGTATGGTGAAAGATTTAACTACCCCCAAATCGTCTTAAACCTACCTTTAAATAGGACACATCTTTAAACTGAATATGCTATTTAATAAGTACACCCAGTAACGTTATTTCTTCCACTCTACTACCCCACCCTTGGCAGAATCCACTGAAATAGTATAATTACCGCTACTTGAGACAATCCAGCGCACTTTTACGGTACCCATGCCCGGGATATTATCAACCGCAATTTTTTCAGGATTGTTTTTTTGTTCTTTAACAATATTAAAGTCGGCATTCTCAACAACCATTCCGGCCAATACCTTAGCGCCCTTAATGGTAACATAATCCGGACGTTCTATTTTGTACTTTAAGTCTTGACTAGAATGCGTAGGCATTAATCGCTCATTGTAGATTGTTGCCGTCAGCTCTGTTAAACCACCACCAAGACTTTTTTCATGGACATCTATCACACTTAATTTCGGGGTATGGTACCCATGATAAATAGTAAAAGCCATATTCCTGTGGGCGTCTTGCTCCAATAAAAATCCAGGATGAGCCCTACTGAAATTCTTTTTAAAACCTCCAATTTCTATCATCCCGAATTGCGGGTGCTGGTAATCTGCCCATGGCACAAAAGCATCTCCAAAAGTCAGGTATTTATCTACTTTCAATTCTTCTTCCTGATTTGCTCTCCCTTCATTTTTATGATAATACAGGTAAGACACCATTAGTTCATTAGTATAGGTATAAATACCTCTTCCCCCGTAAAACCAATCCAATTCCCCACCAAAAACGGAATATAAATCTTTATAAACCACCAAATACCGATATCCCGGAATCATTTCTTCTCCTTTTTTGGCAATTGCATCGTAAATTTTTATGTCTTCTGCGTTATAGGTATCCAAATCTTCTTCCGCACCGGGTCCTCTTAAAATCATCCCCCCATAATTATGGTAACTTTGTGCCCCTGCTATGTTGGGGTGTTTTATTACGAAATCGGCCACGGAACGCGATTCCGGCAAACTAAAAGGATATTTGTATGCTCCACGTTGTACATAATCCGGTTGCCATTTCCATCCCCAATCCCTGTTCGGATCATAGTAACCAATTCCGTCTTCGTTAACCTTCCCGTCTCCGTCACGATCTATTCCTTCATAACCCAACATTTCATACTCGCCTTTTTCTTCCGGTGCCACTTGTATTAGACGTCTTGCATCTTGAGGATCCTTAATAAATTTTCCGGAAGGTGACTTCCGAATCATTAAGGTAATATGATTATCTCCATTCAAATCGTCAAATCGATCCTCCCCTGCTTCCCCATCACCATCATTATCTAATACCAACATTCCGGAACGCGGGGAATGCGGTGTATTGGGTTCCTTCATAAAGTTGTCCCGTGCATCCGGGTTAATCGTTGGTACGATATAGAATGTTTTATCCTGGAGTAATTCTTTTATAAAATCTAATTCTCCAAACATTTCAGTAAGGTACCATGCGGTATACAAAGAAAATTCAGCTCCCTGAATTTCATTGGAATGAATATTACCATCAATGTACATCGCCGGCTTGCGATCCGGATTCCCTGTCCCGAAATCAGAAATAGTAAGGGACCAGATATCCCTGCCCTCCACAGATTTTCCAATGCTTTGAAGTTTGGCTAGTTTAGGATGTGCCTTGGCAATTTTTTGCATTATATCCACAATACCATCATAGGTATAATATCGATTCCAACTTACTTCAACTTTAGGTTGGTGCGGGGTACCAATGGCTCGAAAAAATTTCTCCTGAGCATACGTTTCAGACAGTGCTAAAACACTGATTGACAAAACTGCTATTATATTAAAAATAGAATTCTTCATGCTTATAATTTTACGTTTAAAGTGGCAATGCCACAATGGGCTGCACCTGCCTTAATTACTACTGACCCGGATCCTTTTATAATCCAGGATAGGGATTTTGTTTCAAAAGCACCCAATTTATCTATTAAATTAATAGTGTTTCCTGCCAGCACATCCTTTTTATCTTTAACAATATCGATACGTATCTTTCGCAACCATCGCGACTTTTCTCCGAGTTCAGAATGCGTAGGTAATGGCGCATTATTGAACAAATCTGCTGTAATTCTACTTAGTCCGTTTCCTAATTTTTCAACTTTTACATTGTGGAACTCTAACTTGGGTTGTATTTCTGCCAAGTTTACAATGAAATTGGTATGTTGTATGGCAATACTATCTGTAAGATGAAAAGGTGGATTATGGAGTACAAAAGGTTTTATCCCGCCTACTTCTACCTTTTGATTAGGAAAATCAGGGTGTGCTGTTGTAACCCAAGGCACAAACACATCTGTAAGCCCCTGTTTATCTGCCCAAGCTAAAAAATTGGACTCCTTTGTTACCACAGGTTTGTCTTTTTCAGCTTCCTTCTTTAATTCCTTTTTCTCCTCTTTAGTTTCACCATCGTCGCTTTTGTCTTCTTCCTTTTCAGCCTTAACTTCAGGAACCCACCATCCCGGAGTACTAAAACTTAATCGTCCAAAATGAAAATACGCCCATTGAAAGAAGTCGCCCTCTGTTCCTTGATTATCTTGTTGAAAAGGCTTTTGGGAAATTTTCTTGTTATATAGCTCCGAAACCATTTTATTGATAGCTACATCTTTTTCCAGCATAGAACTTACCACTCTTTTTTTAGCTCCTTTCTCATCATATTTTAAGGGAGCCGAAAGATTATTGGCCGGACTAAAGGTGACAAAAGCGAAAATGTTCCACTGTTCAAAAAGATAATCCACGAGAGCCCTGGTCTCCTTCTGAGAAACGGGATAATCTCCGGCCAAAGGCTGAAAAACCGGAAATTGATAGGTTAAGTTTTTGTTGAACGCAATACCTTCCGTAAGATCTTCATTAAACTTCCCATCTTTATCATTGTCAATCCCTTCAGAGTAAACAAGGTAGTTCCCAAATTCCCCTTTGGATCGGTCGGCTTTTACTAATACCCTTGAATCTGTTGGATGTGTTTTGTAATCTCCCATAGGACTTTCTACGCGAATGGATGTAATGAATCCGTCATTATTTAAGTCGTCATAAGGGTCTTCATCTGCAGAACCATCCCGATCATGATCTACTTTTATGGCATTTCCTTTACGCTCGTATTTCAAAGCAGCATGGTATTGCGCGTAGGCGTCGGGCGACATATTCGGAAAAATATAAAAGGTGGTAGTTTCCAAAATTTTTGAATTTTCAGTAACCAAACGTTCAGCAAATTGAAGAGCCAACTCCACCCCTACAACATGAAATCCTTCCGTGCCGCCAACTACTGCAATGCCGGGTTTATTATTAAGGTCTCCTGAGCCTACTTTTAAGACCCATATATCATTACCTCCATCTGTTTTTACCAAAGAAGTTAATGAGGCAACTCCATTAGTACCTAATTTTTGAAGGCGTTGTGCAATTTGTTGGTTGGTGGGGTAATCGTTCTGCCCCCAGATAGGACAAGAAAGTAGAACTATCCCCATAAGATAGTGTAGTTTTTTATACATAGTGGCTATTTATGAAAGCCCATACCGGACAGTCTAGATAAAAATTAAAAAACGAATGTAGGTAAAAGGGATACGCTGTTAAAAAGTTTAACAACTCTTTAAAATTTATTTAAGATTACAGTTCCGATTGTAAAATTTAATCCTTTGGAAGTCAAACAGAAACCGTATTTCATAATGGTAATAAAGAATAACTGATATTTCTTATTTTTATAAAAAAACGGAATGAACCGAAGTACATTTATTCAGTTAAGTCTGGCAGCCTTCCTCGGGCCGTCTTTATTATCAAACATATCAATAAACCCCAATAGAAAACTGTGTTTTAATACGTTGGGTTGCCCAAACTGGAGTTTGCAAGAAGTTTTTGAAAATGCAACTAAAATGGGTTACAATGCGATTGAGATTCGTGGAATATTAAATCATGTGGATATATTAACAAGTCCGGATTTTCAACCGGTAAATCTCCCCAAAGTAAAAAGGATGGCAGCCGATTTTAATATTAAAATATTAAACTTAAATTCCTCAGCTGTGCTGCATGAATATGAGACTGAGAAAAAGAATATCAATTTAGATACCGCGAAAAAATACATTGACATGGCAGCGCAGTTGGATTGTCCCTATATCCGGGTATTTCCCAATTATTTTCCAAAAGAAAAAACCAAAGAATTTGCATTGGCTACTATTCAAGAAAACCTGAGTACCCTAGCAAACTATTGTAAGGGCTCCAAAGTAAAAGTACTATTGGATACCCATAGCGATTTGGTATGGTCTGCTGACATTAAAACAGTAATGCAGGATGTGGACAAACAACACACCGGGGTACTATGGGATTTCTTTAACATGCATTTTACAACTAGGGAGAGCCCGGAAACAATGTACACTTCATTGAAAGAATACATAGCCTTAGTACAGATCAAAGACGGTTTTTTTACAGCGAAGAATCCCTCCAAATACTCACTTACCGGAGAAGGAGAAGTGCCTATTTCACAAATTCTAAGCATTTTGGATAAAGACAACTATGACGGCTATATCAGCTTTGAATGGGAAAAAAGATGGCATCCGGAATTAGCGGAACCGGAAATCGCTTTACCCCATTTCAAAAAAATAATTGCTACTTTGTAAAAAAAAGCGCCTAGCACATTTAGTTTTAAATAATGGGAAAGAATATCGATTCCAAACAATCTAACACCATACGATGGGGAATTATTGGCTGTGGAGCTGTT
>CAYTDS010000056.1:0-11674 GCA_964436555.1 uncultured Flavobacteriaceae bacterium
TTTTTTCAGAAGCCCTTCATTACAAAATGAAGGGCTTTTTTTTTGATAAAATTAAGGCGCATTCAGAAGTGATATAAATATTTGATTATCAGGTAATTAATTAGTATATTGTAGTATAATAAAACCCCGAAAATGAGTCTTCAGCTCGAAAAACGGGGTTTTAAATACAAAATACGATGTACAAAATACAAAGAATCTCCGATTTCCAACACACATTTTCATTTTCTTCCCAAAGTGAACAATTTGATATTTTTTACGATCGATTCCTTCGGAGCGATCTGGGTAAGATATATTTGGCCATTCCTTGGGACAATCTGGTAAAATCATTTGGGCTCAAGCAATGCAAGAATGGCCCAACCCCCATTTTTTCCCCTAAGGGCAAACTGGCCCTGATGTTTTTAAAACACTATTCGGGAGATTCCGATCGCGGGCTTTTGGAACATCTCAATGGGAACCTTGACTGGCAGTTTTTCTGCGGCATCTACTTGGGTACTGAGCGGCTTGTCAACTTTAAGATCATCAGCGAGGTCCGCACGGAGCTTTCCAAAAGACTTGACATGGACAAGGTACAAGATGCCCTTTATGCACATTGGTCCGGTTATATGGAAAACAAGCACAGTATTGTAATGGACGCCACTTGTTACGAGAGCCATCTTCGCTATCCCACCAATGTAAAGCTTTTATGGGAGAGCGTGGACTGGCTCCATAGCCTCTTGGGCAAGACCTGTAAAGAGGTGGGGGAGGCCATGCCCCGTAGCAAGTACCTTAAGTGGAACAAACGCTATGTGTCCTACAGTAAGATGAAACGCAAGACCAAAAAGAAGAAAAGGGCCCTGACCCGTAGCCTGCTACTGCTAGTGGACAAGTTCAGCAATGAACTTGACCGTCTGGAAGCCCAATATGGGATAGCTATGACCAAAGACCAGTACAGAAGAAGGGCCACGGCCAAGAAAATCCATGACCAGCAACACAACTACTTCCACCGGGGAGAAAAACCCAAAAACCGTATCGTAAGCCTTGATAAGGATTATATCCGTCCTATCGTACGTGGCAAGGAAACCAAGATGGTGGAATTCGGGGCCAAGGTCAACAAGTTCCAGATCGATGGGATCAGTTTTTTGGAACATCTCAGCTTCGATGCCTTCCATGAGGGCAACAGGTTCCAGGATACCGTCTTTAAGGCACAACGTCTTACCAAGACCAAAACCAAGCTGGCCGGGGCCGATGCCATCTATGCCACAAACAAGAACCGTGGATTTGCTGCCAGATACAATATCCGCACTGATTTTAAAAGAAAAGGCAGAGCCGGGGAGCATGAAAAACAGCGAAAGCAGCTTGCCATGGCCATCACCAAAGAAAGGGCCAGTCGACTAGAGGGCAGCTTTGGCACAGAAAAAGAGCATTACCACCTGAAAAAGATTAAGGCCCGCACCAAGAAGACAGAGGTTCTTTGGATATTCTTCGGCATCCACACCGCCAACGCACTTAATATTGGCAGACGCATTGTCAAGGGCTCAATGCAAAAGGCAGCTTAGGGATAAAACTTAAAAATTTAATGGGAGAGGTATGTTCTGTTGATAAAAAACAGCATGTGAAAACACTAAAATCATCCATGCTATGTAATACAAAAAAGAAAATACCCGAAATAACAGAAAGATAGACCTCAAATGACCAAAATTCAAAATTGAATTTGAAAAGTTAACCTTACTCCCGAATATCCCTCAATACACCATAATCTAATTTACCATTTCCCCTCATCCATAGCATCCTTTTGCGATGCTACTATCTTTGAACTAGGTAATGGTGAATTCATGTCCTTACCCCTTATCAAAACAAGATTTATGTTATTTTTAATATAAATTCAAGCGATAAGAATGAGTCCCATAATACCAACTATAACTATATAATAAATTGTTGGTATAATGGTTTTTTTTAGAATCAGTCCTTCTTTACCTAAAAAACCAACGGTTGCCGAAGCGGCTACAATATTGTGAATCGCTATCATATTTCCCGCCGCAGCTCCAACGGCCTGAAGCGCTACAATAACCACTGTAGGCATGGCTAAATTGGTAGCAACGCCAAACTGAAAAAGGGAAAACATTAAATTACTGACGGTATTACTACCTGCAATAAAAGCACCAAGAGCACCAATAGCTGGTGCAAACAAAGGATAAATATTCCCCACTTTAGCGGAAACAAATTCAGCCATAGCAATTGGCATTCCTGGAATTTCCGAAGGATTTACACCTGAATTTATATAAATACGTACCATAGGCACTGTAAATATCAACACAAAACCTGCCCCTAAAAGCATCTTGGAACTTTCAGAAAATGCCGTTTTAACTGCTTTCATTTTCATTTTATGTAATATAATGGTTATTACACTAACCACAAGTAAAATTGTTCCCGGTAAGTATAATGGAGTACTGGCTGTCGAAATAGAAGTTCCAAATATATCTATCCAAGACACTTTTACGCTCAGTAGCCAACTTTTTATAGGTAATTGGGTAAGTCTTGATAATACTAATAAAGCGGCAAGCAATAAATAAGGTAACCAAGCTTTTGCCAAAGACATTTTTACTTTTTCAACTCCCATATTTAATTTTACATTTAAAGTACCTATCCAATGTGACGGCCATTTAGATTCTACTTCAAAACTCCAAATCATTTTAGGCATTAAAAACCCACGTTTCGCAGCAAAAACGACTATTGGAATGCCAACCAATGCTCCTATAAGCGAAGGGAATTCAGGACCTAAAAATAATCCTGTTAAAACATAGGGAACAATAAAAGCAAGTCCACCAAATAAAGTAAAAGGAAGCACTTCCAAACCCTCCTTCCAAGACTTATTTTTTCCAAAAAATCGGGTCATCATGCAAACCATTAATGTAGGCATCAGTAAACCAGCAATACCGTGCAATAAAACAACTTCTGACGTTACCAATTGAATATAATCTGAAAAAACTAAGCCAGAATTAGAAAGTTCATCTTCTAATTCTGGACTTTGAATACCTCCACTAACACCCACCAAAATAGGTGTTCCAACTGCTCCAAAGGTTACTGCAGTGCTTTGCACCATCATTCCTAGCATAACGGCACAGAAAGTTGGAAAACCAAGTCCAACTAATAAAGGAGCTATAATTGCTGCTGGTGTGCCAAAGCCCGCTGCTCCTTCAATAAACGAACCAAATAGCCAAGTTATTATGACCACTTGAATTCTCCTATCTTCACTAATGTTAGTAAAACCTTGACGTATAACAACAATGGCTCGAGAATATTTCAATATATTTAAGAGTAATATGGCACCGAAGATTATATATAAGATTTCAAAAGTTATAAATAGGCCCTGAATGCTTGATGCTAATATATGTAACAATGAAATATTCCATGCGCAATAAGCTATAAAAACCGTTATACCAAATGCCAAAGGCATCGCTTTTTTAGCAGGTAATCTAAAGACTACTAAAAGAATGGCTGCCACGATAATGGGCGTAAAAGCAAGGAGGGCTAGAACTGATGATGACAAAATTAATTAGTTTTGGTAAAAAATTAGTTAGAAATTAAATAGTTGGATTCATTATGATACGCCACTTCAACAATTATTAGGTACTATGGTTATCTCAACAGCTTTTAAAATTATTAGAGAAACTGCAGCTAATATGATTTTATCTAAGCAATAAGGAAAAGTGAAAGTACCATTTAATTTTATTGAAAGAGAGTCGGTTTAAACTTATCACTTTAGTATTTATTTTCATAACTGAATTTGTTTTAAGATAAAATTTATGTACTATTCTTTCTTCTTACAACATAGTAAGGAACATTAGCAAGATCATCATCAAATGCTGGGAATAAAGTTGCCTGAGAGGAACTGATTTTTATTTCAAAATAATATTGCAACGCAAAACGATAATTAGTGTAAGATTCTGGTATTTCCCCAACATAAAAAGTATTCTTTTTTTGAAGTACTAAAGACTCCCAATACTTTGATTGATTTATGTGACGATAGTGTAATACTACTTCTTCAGGATTGTTTTCTATCTCTAAACTAATTAAAAGTGGTTTGCTTTCCTGAAAAAATTCTTGAGGTACATGGCCTATTTTAACAATTGGCCTAACGGGTCTAGATATTGCTTGCTTTATGGCTTCTTCTGTAACCATAGCCGGAATTTTAGCCTTTTGTGTTGCTTGATTTTTAAAACGATTTTTCAAATCGGCAATATCTTCATCAAAGGAGGGTATACGATCCATCCAATGTCCACTACAGCTAGGAAAACCATAAGATATATTTTTTTTATAAACAGTTTCTGCCCGTTTTGCCATTTTAGACCAAATCGTGATCCCCGTTTCATAAAGCTCAATTGACTTTTCAGCAGCATTTGGTTCTCCAGATTCTATGTAAATCTTCCAAAGAACAGCGCTACGCATTTTTGCAGCAAAAAACTGAGCCATCCCTATTAAAATGGACACATCTTCTTCTATGCGACGAAAATTAGGTTTACTAGCATTTACATCAAGAATATTATTAGCTTTTTTGATATTTTCTGAAGCTTTTTCGGCTATGTCTTCAAGCCACTGAGCAACTTCTATAGGCGTATATTTGCCTGTATTTCCCTCATTAATTAAAGATTCACCACATTCATTTGGAGATTGAAAAAGTTGGGGGTCCATAGGACTAATGCTTCCAAAAGTTTTAGGCTTCTTTGTATCATAAGGCCAATCACTTTCTTTTGCTATAAAAGAATTGGAATATATCTCAGGCAAATAAACCTCACAATTGGCAGAAACACCATGTGCAAGATAAAATAGGGGAAGAACCCTCGTAACATTGGCAAGCGCATTTTCAATGGATAATGCAGCATCTCCAAATTCGTTGGTTAATGCTCGGCGCCATACATCTGGTTTGGTTTCGGGATTATATCCCATTCTGCCCCAAAGACGAAAGAAATAGTCATATTTTTCAAAATCATAGTGGGGATTAAGGGAGGGGTCTATATAACCACATCTGCCACCAGTTACACCTTTACCTTGACGGCCTTTAAAATGTAATGGCTCACAAATCTCGAACCCAGCAGCACCACAGAAATCCGCAATTTGTCCGTAACCAGCAAAAAGCTTCGGGTCTCCACTTAAAAGAAATCGCTGTGTTCCAGGCCAAACCCTATAAACAATTTCCCAAGAACGATTTTCAGACAACATATCCGCATATCCATAACGAGTAAATTTCCTGTTTCCTTCAAGCAGTCCTTCACCTTTATCAACAAGTTTCTCCACTTCAAGCATTTCGAATTCCCTAATGGATGATTGATGGTAAGGTAATCCCAAATGCTCGCCACAAAACTTAGGGCTTACCACTACAGGTTGATTGGTAGCAAGTGCTGCATATAATGTTTTTTCTTCCATATTTTTAGCATGCATGTCTATTTCTAGTTGTCTATCACAACTGCCAATTGCACTAAACTGCGTTTCCCAAAAACTACCCTTACCAAGAGGGACTCCACTTTCTTCATGCACTCGAAACGTTAATCCACTTATTTCAGGAACTTCTTTAAGTAGTATGGCTAAAGCATCACGACAATATTCTGCATGGTTTCCTTCTGTTAAACCGTAGGTTTTATAGGTAGCCTTAGGACTGTGTTTATCCGGGTTCTCATCTTGATCCCAATTATATGCTATCGTCCATATTCCAAATTGGAACTTAAGCCCACGCTTAACCGTTTCCTTGCCAATGAATTTCAACATTTCTAGGTTACGAGATTGCTCTTCATTTGAAAGTCCGCTGACTGTGACTTGATAACCAGATACATCTACAAAAAAGGGATACGGAAATACCATATAACCATCGGTAACTCTTTGCACACTATTATATGCCATACCCGTTGAAAAATTCAATCGATTTATGCGCGAATATACTAGCATATCGAGATAGTTTTTCCAATAATCCTTATCATAAAACCATACCTTATCTTCCAGTTCAGAAGAAAAACCTTTTAAAACACTACGAGTTCTACTAGCAGGTCTCTCTATCATGGGTTCTAAAAAATCCAAAGCCGCTTTGTTGGTTTCAAGACAATTTACCCTATCTGCTAAGTCTGTCAAAGCATACACCAGACCAACTGCATCTGTCCCAGCAACCATGAGAACATTCCTATCATTCATTGGGGCTTGAACTATACAAAGTGATTCGGCTTCAGTAGGAGCTGAAACTTTTTGTTCCTTGAAAATATTTTGGGCTGTATTAGTATTCATTCCGCTTACTAAAACACAAAAACCATCAACATCTTTAAGTTTATTTACAATATTAACACTAACGCCTTGTCTTTCAAGCGCTGCTTTCAACTCTCCTACTCCCCAATGAGAAGGAATACTGTTGGCAATAGTATCATCAGGTAACAATACTATAGAAATATTTTCTTTTTTACCATTTATTGAAGAAAGGCAATTAGTTGCTAAAACACCTCCCAATGTGCTCAGCGCTGTAACTTTAATAAATTCTCTACGATTTATAGATCCCATTATGATTTGTTTTTTTGATATTTAAAGAACTATGCATTTTATTTTTAGCTAATTGCCTTTTATTGAATCTAAATCTTCAGGCTTTCCACCTAGCTTAATATATTCATCCATTACATTAGCGTTTAAAGATTTGAAATCACTAATTGGCAAGGTTCTTTGCAAATCTTGCCCCCAATACATAGTATCCATTATGGCGCTATATTGCATCCAATAGCCTACAGCTTTTTCCATGGCTTCTTTGGCTTGCAGACTTTTGGAAGCTATATTAAAAATTGATGCTCTCAATTTCTCTGCGAAATATAGGCTTAGATAAGACATCGCTTTTATATTACTAACATTGGTTCCTAGTTCAGTATCTAAATTAGGCCTTAACCCTACAATAGATTTTAAAGCTTTGCTCGCGTACTTTTCAATCTCATCTGCCACATCGAAGGCAGATTTCTTATTTTCACATCCATTAAAAACAGCCGCAGTGTAAGCAATACTGCATACATTAGAGCCTGGAGGCGGAACAGCGGCAGCCATTTGCTCAATAGTTACAAAACCGTTGTTTTGTGACATGCAAGCTTCTGGATACCATTTAAAATCAGAAATTAAGGTGCCTTGTATAACCTCAGTAAACATGGGGATGCCTTTTGAAGCATTACTCCATGCATTAAAGAGCCTTTCTGATTCAATTTGAGGATATTTGAATTTCATTACATCCTGAAAAAAAGTATCAGAGAGATTTGGGTTATAACCTAAACGTCCCCATAGCATCCAAGTATACCATATACGCTGAATTTCTAATTTGTCTTTTGCCCAATTGGCTTTGCTAGAAAACACATAAGTAGGTGTGTACCCATCAGAGCCCATCATAAACCCTCTAAATGTCCGTTCTTTTTCAGGAATTCCACCAAGGTATTCCTTGACAAAATCAGGATTTCCCCAGTGCAAGTAATAAAAGGAATCATTACGTAGTTCTATCCAAGTTTTAAGTTTTAAATCTATCAATTGTTCTGGAACATCACCGTTTCTGGTAAGAATCCATTCAGGCTTTGTCGCAGAATAGATGTGTGCTACGGCATATTTAAATGAAAAGTCAAACTGTACATTTGGTAAATCTAGAAGCTTTTTAAAGTTTGTAGCAACTTCGGCTCCACCTGCATCATGATAGCGATGTATAAATGTCACTTTTCTTTCTGGATGTGTCTTTGCAAAATCCAAAACTCCCTGTCCATATGTTGCCCAAGTCCAATCAGCTTCTTCTTTATTGTTTAAAGGCACCATATTCTCACCAGCTGTTATACCAAATCCCGTAAGGTCAGGATACGTTTCTAGTAATTTGGTCATGCATTTACGCATATATGCAATCGTATTGGGATTCGTTGGATCGTTGTCTATGCCATATTTTCCAGTAGCCCCATACGTGTAAATGTTCCAATTATAAATATAAAACTCAAAACCTCTATTTTTTGCCAAAGTCATCACCTTCTTCCAAAATAAAATCTTTTCATCAATGGACATGGTTTTTGAAAAGCCATCAAAGCCTTCGATATTCTGGATTGCAACGTCTGGATATTCTGGCATATGTATCATTGAAGTAAATGGATGTAATGACCATAGCGAAATGACATTGTATCTATCCCTTGCCAATTCATCAAACATCTTAGACCAGAAGTTTAAACTCCAAACATGCCCAATCGCCATTTTTGTTGAAGTCCCTCTAAAATCATTTTCACTAAAACCATTATTATAGTAGGTGGGACTACGTTTATCAAAAGGTATGTTCCATTTTATGCCACGCTTTAACATATTTGGATGTTGAACATCGTTGAAAGTTTTTTCAGCGCCATATAAATTAACATTCTCTGCAAGTTGTAATCCGCCGTACATGGCACCATTATTGTCGCCTCCAACAATCCAATATATTTTTTTATTACCGCCAGTAGTTCTAATTGTAAAAGACTGTTCGCCTAATTTTTCAATCGATCCTCCAGCTTCTTTTTGAAGTAAATCGAGGCCAACTTTATCTGATTCTAGTAAAATGACCACTTTTTGGTTCTTATAATCTGAGGATAATTTTTGAATATCGAGCAACTCTACATCCCATCCTTTTAGTTCAAAAGCTGTTTTGATGTCGTTTGCAGCAAATTCCAGTTGACTTATTTGTGAATTTCTAAATATACCAATGGTTTGTCCGTATAATGAACTAATGCTTGATATAAAAGAGAAAATAAAAAACCCAAAAGCGACAAACTGTTTATTCATTTATATGTTTATTTTATTTAATAAATTCATTCATCGGTATTATTTTTTTGAATTCTTTAACTCTTATGTTTCGCCAGAAAATTTCTCCGGTTTCAGCTTCAAAAGCAATAGGCCCATCGCTTGGCTCTAAATTTGTAGCCATATTTGCTAGTTCTCCATTTAGCAAGTGAATCGCATATTCATTTCCCATAACAATTATTTCGCATTCGTTCCATTTATTATTTAGACCATTAAAACTAAGGTTTATAGCAGCATAGTGCTGTCCTTTTCTCATGGGTTGCTCTTTTCCTCCTTGATCTGGAAGTTTAAAGGTTTCGCCATCTTTTGAATACCACTGCATATTCACTCCGGATGCTATGAAATCTCCAGAATGGTTTTTGTTTTTAACATGATCGTATCGTACTTGATATTGTAAGCCCACTGGAAATACTTTGAGCTCTAAAATATGGTAAAACACTCCAGCGTCATATTGATACTGATCGTAATTGTTCACCAATTTCTTTCCCCACTTATATTCAAATTTTAAATGGTATTTATTATAACTCTTTTTTGTCGCCATGACACCATGAAAGGCATTTCTTCTCTCTTCGGCATTTCCTGAACCTTCAGGTAAATCTCTGTAAAAATGTAGTGTTCCGTCGTCGTCAATGGTATATACCTTTTTTGCTTCATCTGGAGTGCCATTTCTTAAAAGCAATGTCCAATCGTCAAAATTCTTTCCGTTAAAAAGAGGCTCGAACCCCTTTTCTATTTCATTTTCTGAAATACTAGAATCGTTATTATTATTTATATTCTTATTAGAATACTTATTCATGGAGACCATTCCTATTATAAAAATTGAGCTAATTACCGCACTTATTAATATTGTGATTTTCATTATAGAGATTGATTTTATGGCATCTATACCCTTTTTCATAAGATAATACTACAGACTTGTTAAGTCTTTAGCTTTTAAATACTAATACTTTAAACTAAAAATATGGCTATACAATATATTGGCTTTTAGAAACTTAACTATCCTGTACTATACTGTTAGCAAACAGTATTAGAGTATTTATAATAATAACTAAAAAATATTTTTGATTTTTTATTGTAAGACCTTAAAGCATAAGCGAATAAATAATCCTCGAGGCAGAGCCGTCGAGGTATTTAAAGGAAGAAAGTTTAAGCATTTTATGAAAACCATCCATTTTCAAACTTTTCACTAAAACCTCCGATGCAGAGTATCGGGGAATTGTGATGATTAAAAAAAAATACATATAATTAAAATTTCTTTTCTATTTATATATATCTTTTTTTATATCTCCTTGAAATATTTTACTTATTAAATGCTTGCATTATTGAGGTTACCACTAAGCCATCCTCTACTGAACACGGATTTTCACCATGCCCCATAAAATAATTTATAACTTCTTTGATCATGGGCTGCTGGATATGGTTCGGATTTATGAATTTGAAGATTTCTGTTTTATCATCCGCTTGTAATATCACCTCATTTCCATAAAATGAAAACGATATAGACCCTTTGCTACCATAAATAGTGCATTTATCACGTTTATTACTTTCTGAAACATTAAAACACCAAATACCTCTAAACTGAACATTATTTTTAAATGATATAATTCCACTTACAATATCGCTGGCATTATATACTTTCTGTTGATTACCAGAAACACCCATGGCCTTTTCATACTCCCCAAAATAATAATACATTAAATCAATTTGATGTGGTGCTACGTCATTGAAATACCCACCTCCAGATAATGATGGATCAACGCGCCAATTAGTATCCGATTTGGCAATCATATCGTTAGCAGCGGGTTGTAATATTTGAATATCTGCAAACCTTACCTCTCCAATGGCATGTTCATCTATTAATTCCTTAATTTTTACAAAGGCTGGCAAACGCCTTCTATAATGGGCCACCGAGAGTTTAAAATTTGATTTTTTCACCATATCGCATAACTCCTTGCCTTCTCTTTCATTTAATACCATAGGCTTTTCTATATACACATGCTTATTGGCATTTAATACTTGCTTAGCGTAGGAAAGATGTGAGGCTGGAGGCGTGGCAATGTAAATAGCATCCAAATTATCATTGTTTAACAAATCCTCAACATTATCATACCAAATGGGCACATGATGCCTTGTTGCAAAATCCTTAGCTTTTTCGCTGTCTCTTCTCATTACCACTAACAATTCTGAATTTTCTATTTTTTGAAAAGCAGGCCCGCTTTTGACTTCTGCTACGTCACCACAACCTAAAATTCCCCATTTAATTTTTTTCATTTTTCTGTTTTATTGATTAAATGAAAACCAATCCAAATGCAAAAAATCATTTGATTCTTCTTTGAAACTGAAATAAATATTTTTAGCATTTTGAATATTCATTAGATTACAAGTGACTAATTTATAGGAATTCCAGCCACCAGTTTTAGGGACTTGCACTTCTCCTAATAATATTTCATTCTCATTATCAACTCTTATTTCTATGTTAGCACCCTTTTCTGAAGAAACATAGAAATTAATTGATTTTTGTTTATCAAGATTTTCTGTATTAGGATAAAATAAAGATGAATTATTTTTTAATGTGATGTAAAATTAAGAAATCAGCATTTGTCTAGGTTTTTATAATAAATGCCTCCAAATTATTTGCATTTTTACTATCTATGTATCTGTTAGAGACAAAACAAATACCTGTGGCAATTTTTCTTTTATATTTTGAGAAACTGTGATTAAAGGAACAATCAATTTAAAAAGAAAAAATAGAATAAAGAGTTTTTTCATTTAAGCTTATTTACTTGGTTTTATGTAAATCAATGAACAATTGCAATTGCATCTATCTCAATAAGTGCATTTTTCGCCATTTTTGATACTTCCACACAAACTCTCGCAGGTGGGTTTTTCGGAA
>CAYTDS010000057.1:0-11477 GCA_964436555.1 uncultured Flavobacteriaceae bacterium
GAATGGAAATAGTAAAACGAACAGGCTTGATGCTTTAAAAAAGCATTTGGAAAATTATCTCCTTTCTGATGTACGTGTGCGCAAAATGTCTTTATCACCCGGTTATCGAGATTTAGTTGTTGAAGTTGATTGTAATTTCAGGTTCAGTGAAGTGCTTTTATGTATTAAAAATGAATCTACAAATACTATAAACTCTTTAGATAGCTTAGAAGACCAAAAAACAAGTCACTTTTTTAATCTTTTGTTGAAAATATATTCCGAATGTACACCGGAAATTGATATTGAAGAATTAGTAATTAATCTCAAGGATACTACTCTAATTATCGGAAGGATATATGAGCACAGTATTCCGGATCAACTTGAAAATATTTTTACTTCACTGGCAAATCACCATGCTTCCTTTACCAAGGAAATAAATGAGATGCCTTATGAAATTTACATCCCTGTTTTTGAAGAAAATGCACTTCAAAACCCGGATTCCAACTTTAAAATAATTAACAATACTATGGACTACTTCGGATTCTGGGGACTTTATTTTGAATCTGAAGAAGATGCCGTAATTTATGATTTGGAAAAAAGAACGCTTGCTTGGGGCGATCTGGTCATGTTAAATCATTAGTTTCAAATGGAAAACCAATTGTGTAGGGCTATTGGTTTTCCATTGACGGCATTTTAGTTAAATACGAAAAGGGGTCTGCCATTCATTAATTGGTTAACCCTTTTCTTTATTGCTGCAAGCGCAGTTTCATTCTCCATATTTTGAAAAACTTCATCAATCAACTCAACAATTGTAATCATGTCATTTTCCTTTAAGCCTCTGGAAGTGATTGCAGGAGAACCAAATCGAATACCTGAGGTAATGAACGGTGACTTATCATCAAAAGGAACCATATTTTTATTGGCTGTAATATCTGCCTTTACCAATGCACTTTCAGCATTTTTTCCTGTAATGTTTTTGTTTCTTAAGTCGATTAACATCATATGATTATCTGTACCTCCGGAAATAATTTTATAATCCTTCGCTACAAAAGCCTTTGCCATTGCTGCAGCATTTTTTTTAACCTGAAGCATATAATGAAGATAATCATCAGTCAAAGCTTCACCAAATGCAATCGCTTTAGCAGCGATAATGTGTTCTAACGGTCCCCCTTGATTTCCCGGAAATACCGCCAAGTCTAGAAGAGCGGACATTTTCCTGAGGGTGCCGTTTTTTAAGGTAATACCAAACGGGTTATCAAAGTCCTTGCCCATTAGTATAAGTCCACCTCTTGGGCCTCTTAATGTTTTGTGGGTGGTTGTGGTAACAATATGGCAATGAGGCATAGGATCATTTAAGATCCCTTTTGCAATAAGCCCGGCGGGATGAGATATATCGGCTAGTAGAAGAGCTCCCACACTATCGGCAATCTCTCTGAAGCGCATAAAATCCATATCTCTGGAATATGCAGAGGCTCCTGCAATAATCATTTTTGGCTTTTCCTTACTTGCAATTTCTTGAATCTTATCATAGTTTAAAACACCTGTTTCTTCTTCCACACCGTAAAATACAGGATTGTAAAGTTTTCCTGAGAAATTTACAGGAGAACCATGTGTTAAATGTCCGCCATGAGATAAGTCAAAACCCAGAATGGTATCTCCCGGATTTAAGCACGCCTGATATACCGCTGCATTCGCCTGAGACCCTGAATGCGGTTGTACATTGGCATACTCGGCACCAAAAAGAACTTTAGCTCTATCAATTGCAATTTGCTCTACTTCATCAACGATTTCACATCCGCCATAGTATCTTTTTCCTGGATATCCCTCCGCATATTTGTTTGTAAGAACAGAACCGGCTGCCTCCATTACTTGAGGACTAGTGAAATTTTCTGAGGCAATGAGCTCTATTCCATTGGTTTGTCTTTCCCTTTCAGCGTCTATTAATTCAAAAATTTGGTGGTCTCTGTGCATGGTAAAAAGATTCTGTTAAATGAGGCGTAAAAATACAAATTGCCAATCGTTAATTGGAAGAAAATAATATATTTGATAAGTAATTTATTAAATACAAATTAACAATCTAGAAATGCCCTTAAAAACTAACGATCCATCAAAACAGACGTGGCTTCCCGTGGCTTCCAATTCTGATTTCCCTATACAGAATATTCCTTTTGGAGTTTTTCTTACCAGGGACGATATTATCACTATTGGGACTAGAATTGGGGACTATGCAATAGATCTTGGGGCATTGCATCAACTAGGATATTTCAATAATATCCCCTTAACTGATGATATTTTCTTGCAGGACAGCCTAAATGATTTTATTTCAGATGGAAAGAAAACATGGCGCTTAGTTAGATCTAGAATTAGTGAAATTTTCGATATTACAAATAACGAGTTAAACCATAATGAAGAACATAAAAAAATAGTACTGTTTACTTTGGATGAAATAGAGATGAAGTTACCGGTACTCATCGGGGATTATACTGATTTTTATTCCAGCAAGGAACATGCAACCAACATTGGAAAAATGTTCCGCGATCCGGAAAACGCACTACTCCCCAATTGGCTTCACATTCCTGTGGGCTATCATGGGAGAAGTTCTTCCATAGTACCTGGTGGTACTACAATTCGACGACCTTGGGGACAAATTGTACCGGAGGGTTCAGATCAGCCTGTTTTGAGCCCTTCACAACTTGTAGATTTTGAACTGGAAACAGCATTTATAACCACGGACGCTAATATTCTTGGCGATTCAGTAACGGTCAGTGAGGCTGAAGACTATATTTTTGGAATGGTTTTATTTAATGATTGGAGCGCTAGGGATATTCAAAAATGGGAATATGTGCCTTTGGGGCCTTTTTTATCTAAGAACTTTGCGTCCTCAATTTCTCCATGGATTGTAACATTAGACGCTCTAGAACCTTTTAGGGTAGAAAGCCCAAAGCAGGAGCCGCTTCCACTACCCTATTTGCGACAATCAGGTAAAAGAAGTTTCGATATTTCGCTTGAAGTTGATATTACTCCTGAAAACGGAATTACAACCACAGTTTCAAAATCTAATTTCAAGTATTTATATTGGACTATGGCCCAACAATTGGCGCATCATACGGTGAATGGCTGCAAGGTGAACAGTGGAGATATGATGGGTAGTGGAACAATATCTGGCCCAACACCCGATTCTTTTGGTTCGATGATTGAACTTACTTGGCGAGGAGAGCGACCTTTAGTTCTAAATGACGGCTCGGAAAGGAAGTTTATAGAAGACAACGACACCGTTACATTGAGAGGTTTTTGTCAAAAAAATGGAGTTAGAATAGGGTTTGGAGAGGTAAGTACAAAACTTCTTCCCGCTTTTGAAGAAGGGAAAAAATAAGTATTGATTCATCTGCATGTTTTGAATTTTATACGATATTTTGTTGTTTAGCGTTCTTTTCAATATCAATTTCGATACAATTCAAGTTTTTGGTTCATAAACCGGTCATGTAATGAAAAAATTTATATACTATTTTTCATCCCTTATATTCTTAATTTCTTGTAGTGGAGTAAAGAAAACACAAGAGGCTATAAATACGGGTAACTACCCCAATGCAATTAACAATGCCTTAAAAAATCTTGCCGATAATAAAGATAAAAAAAGTAACCAGCCTTATGTTTTAATGCTTGAAGAAGCTTTTAAAAAAAATACGGATAGAGAACTGCAGCAGATTGCTTTTTTGACTAAAGACGGCAACCCTGCTAATTTGGAAAAGATCTATAATGGGTATGTGCAGCTTAATGAAATACAATACCGGATACAGCCCTTATTACCATTGCGTATAAATGATGAAAATAGAAATGCCAGTTTTAATTTTAAGGATTATGATGATAAAATCATAAAATGGAAGAACAAACTTTCCGAGTATTTGTATAACAATGCAACAGCATTGCTTGCTGAAGGCGCAACCAAATTTGATTTTAGACAGGCTTATGATGACTTTAAATACTTGGATGAAATTAATCCCGGTTATTCGGATACCAGGCAAAAAATGGATGCGGCTTATGTAAAGGGATTGGATTATGTCAAAGTGCAGATTTTTAATGAGTCTGATCAAATAATCCCTGGTAGATTACAAGAAGAACTATTGAATTTTAATACCTATGGCCTAAACAACCTTTGGACCCAGTACCATGCAAATCCGCTTCAGGGACAAAAATACGATTATGAAATGCAATTGGCTTTTAGGAATATTATTATATCTCCTGAACAGGTAAAGGAAAGGCAGGTGATTAAAGAAAAGCAAATTAGCGACGGTTATGAGACCTTAAGAGATAAGAATGGAGTCGTAGTAAAAGATAGTTTGGGTAAAGAGATTAGGGTAGAAAAGTTTAAGACGGTACGTAGCAATTTTTATCAATTTACTCAATTCAAGACCGCTCAGGTTGTAGGGAATGTAAGCTTTGTTGATTTACAAACCCGTCAACAATTAAATTCATATCCCCTTAGTAGTGAATTTGTTTTTGAACACAACTATGCTAATTATCAAGGCGATAAACGGGCTTTGGATAGTGATATGATTTCTATGTTAAATTTAAGAGCAGTACCATTTCCATCCAACGAGCAAATGGTATACGACGCAGGCGAGGATATCAAGGCAAAATTGAAAGGTATTTTAGTCCGTCATAGATTTAACTAGTAATTATATCTAAACGAAAGCCTCGAGATGTAAATCTGTTATGCTGCCATGTGATGCATGCTGTACAACACTACCATTTTTTATAATTAGCAGCTGAGGGGATTCATGCCCAATATTAAATTTTTGTGCAATTGCATTGGAAATGGCTCTGTGCGAATGCAAGTCTAAATAGTATAAATCAATTTGATTTTCAGGAAGATTATAACTTTCATTAAACATATTCAGTACCATTCTACTGATTCCGCAAGTTGTGGAATGTTTAAAAATAAGCTGTGTTTTTACGGCAGATTTAGCTTCAATTGTTTCTAACTGCTCCATAGATATTAAGGCTATCCATGGAACAACCTTTTTTTCCTTTTTAGATACCTGATCTTGCCGTCCAAATAAATTTTGAAATAATCCCATTTTCATTTTTTAGTTGCTATAGTCGTATAAATTTACAAATCCATACAACTGCCTAATTGTCTATAAATTTGCAATTTAAAGTGACACCTTGTCATTTCGAATGCAATGGTAGGGTTATTGACTTTACAAGGTGAAAAGTAAGCAATAACAACTAAAAATAAACACAATGAATTTCAATAATTTTACTATAAAATCTCAGGAAGCTATACAGCAGGCACAACAGCTAGCACAAAGTTTGGGGCATCAGCATATTGAAAATGAGCATATTTTTAAATCAATAGCCGAGGTTGATGAAAATGTACTTCCTTTCCTTCTTAAGAAGTTGAATGTTAACCAGACTTTGCTCAATCAAATTCTTGCAAAAGAGATGGAACGGTTTCCTAAGGTTTCAGGTGGTGAACTCATGATATCTCAGGAAGCGGGTAAAACATTGACTGAAGCCGGCATTATTGCTAAGAAAATGGAAGACGAGTTTGTATCCATAGAACATTTATTACTTGCTATTTTTAAATCAAAGAGCAAAATTGCCCAAATTTTAAAAGATCAAGGGGTTAGTGAAAAGGATCTTCAGGCAGCTATTTCAGAACTTCGGAAAGGTGATAAAGTAACTTCACAGAACATGGAAGAAACTTATAACTCGCTCAATAAGTATGCAAAAAACCTGAATCAGTTGGCTGATAAAGGAAAGCTTGATCCTGTAATCGGAAGAGATGAAGAAATACGAAGAGTTTTGCAAATACTCTCCAGAAGAACTAAGAATAATCCCATGCTGGTTGGTGAACCCGGGGTTGGAAAAACTGCGATTGCAGAAGGTTTAGCACACCGAATTATTCAGGGGGATATTCCCGAAAACTTACGAAATAAAGTCATTTACTCACTGGATATGGGAGCATTGATTGCCGGTGCAAAATATAAAGGTGAGTTTGAAGAGCGATTAAAAGCTGTTATTAAGGAAGTTATAGGTTCGGATGGAAACATTGTACTTTTTATAGATGAGATACATACCTTGGTGGGTGCCGGAGGCGGTCAAGGTGCCATGGATGCTGCCAACATTCTTAAGCCTGCACTTGCCCGTGGGGAGTTACGCGCAATTGGTGCTACCACATTGGATGAATACCAAAAGTATTTTGAGAAAGATAAAGCCCTGGAACGTAGATTTCAAAAAGTTGTAGTAAATGAACCGGATACTGAAAGTGCTGTTTCTATTCTCAGAGGAATCAAAGAAAAGTACGAAGCGCATCACAAGGTTAGGATTAAGGACGAAGCTGTAATAGCAGCGGTAGAGTTGTCTCAGCGATACATTACTAACAGATTCTTACCTGATAAGGCTATTGATTTGATGGACGAATCAGCTGCTAAATTAAGAATGGAAATTAATTCCAAACCGGAAGAGTTAGATGTTCTGGACCGTAAAATTATGCAGTTAGAAATTGAAATAGAGGCAATCAAAAGAGAAAATGATCCTTCTAAATTGAAAGCCCTACAAATAGACCTTGCCAATTTAAAAGAAGAACGTCATGAAATATTTGCCAAATGGGAAAGCGAAAAAATTGTTGTGGATGACATCCAGAAGATAAAATTGGACATTGAAAATTATAAGGGTGAGGCCGAACGTGCAGAACGAAATGGTGATTACGGAAAAGTTGCCGAATTGCGCTATGGCAAAATTAAAGAAGCTCAAGAAAAATTAGAGCAGCTTCAAAAGGAACTGGAGGTTCAGCAAAGCGAAGGCACGCTAATAAAGGAAGAGGTTACCAGAGATGATATTGCTGAGGTAGTGGCAAAATGGACCGGTATACCGGTGACTAAAATGTTGCAGAGCGAAAGAGAGAAATTATTAAAGTTGGAAGAAGTGTTGCACAAACGTGTTGTGGGTCAAAATGAGGCTATTCAAGCCGTATCTGATGCTATTCGAAGAAGTAGAGCCGGATTACAAGATGCGAAACGTCCTGTAGGTTCCTTCCTGTTTTTGGGTACAACAGGGGTTGGTAAAACTGAGTTGGCCAAAACACTGGCATCCTATTTATTTGATGACGAAAATGCCATGACACGCATAGATATGAGTGAATACCAGGAAAGCCATTCTGTAAGTCGTTTAGTGGGTGCCCCTCCGGGATATGTAGGGTATGACGAAGGAGGTCAGCTTACAGAAGCAGTGAGACGAAGACCTTACTCCGTTGTGCTGCTGGACGAAATAGAAAAGGCGCATCCGGATACTTTCAATGTTTTACTACAAGTATTGGATGAAGGCAGATTAACTGATAATAAGGGAAGAATAGCCGATTTTAAAAACACCATTATTATAATGACCAGTAATTTGGGAAGCCAGATTATTCAGGAAAAGTTCGAGACGAATAATGATATTTACAGCGCAACTGAAGCCGCTAAGATTGAAGTTTTAGGCTTGTTACGAAGAAGTATTCGTCCGGAATTCCTCAATAGAATTGATGATATTATTATGTTTACTCCGCTTACCAAAGAGGATCTTGTGAAAATCGTAAGATTACAATTAGATCAGCTTAAAAAATTAGTTGAAAAACAACATATTACGCTGGATGCCACTGAAGAGGCTATTCTATATTTGGCAAATATGGGTTTTGATCCGCAATACGGAGCCAGACCTATAAAAAGGGTTATTCAAAGAGAAGTTCTTAATAATTTATCTAAAGAGTTGTTAAGTGGCACCATCAAAGCGGATAGTATTATTCTTATTGATTCTTTTGACGATGCGCTTGTTTTTAGAAATCAAGATACCTTAGTTCAATAAAGATTTGATGAAGATAGTTAAGAAGCACCCATTAAAAGGGTGCTTTTTTATTTTGTATATATACCATGCAGTATATAATTTTTTTATATTCGTATAAAATAAAATTTTATGTCAAGTAAGGCCCAACGTACAACTTCGTACATTATAGAGACTGTTGCGCCCATTTTTAATAAATTGGGCTACGTTGGAACGAGCATGAGCGATCTTACTGAGGCAACCGGACTTACAAAAGGTGCCTTATATGGTAATTTTGAGAATAAAGAAGCTCTAGCACTTGCAGCTTTTGAATATAGTAGCAAGCTTCTCTTGGCGACGATTGATCAGAAGTTGAACACTCCAGGAACTTCTTTAGAAAAAATATACGCATTTACAGATTTTTACAGACAGTATGATGTCTATAGCAATGAATTAGGCGGCTGTCCTGTTTTAAATGTAGGTGTTGATGCAAAACATAACAACGTACTTTTGGCAGCTGCAGCAAGAGAAACTGTAAAAACCATTGAAGGTAAAATTGCTTTGGTTTTGGAAGTTGGTGTAAATAAGGGTGAACTTAGAATTCCAGTAACTCCCCTTCAATTTGCTAAACAATTGTACACTATGCTACAGGGTGCTGTAGCCATGAATACCATTACCGGAGACAGGAAGTATTTACTAAATACTGTAGCTTATTTAGACCAACTTATTGTTAAAGAAATAAAAAATAAAGTTTAGTCTCCTATTACCCTAAAAATCCAGGTCTTGTCGGGATACTTCCCATTAAACTGATTATCTCTGGCTACTTCCGCCTCTTTTAAAGTATCATATCTTTCCAGATAGACATAGTTATATTTGTTTACGCTTCTGTAAAAAGATTTCGGATTAAGACCCTTAGTTCGGAGTGTATTCATAAAATTGTCAAAGTATTTTTTGGTACCGAAGACATTGGCAACTAAATAGTATCCCGGGACCACACCATCTTCTTTAGTCACTTCTTCATAACGCCCTTGCGTCTTGGGTTGTTCTGTTTTCTTATCCGCCAGTTGCTTATCAAGCTCAGCTTTCTTGGCAGCTGCTTCTGCTTCTGCCAAGGCTGTTTTAGCAATGGAGTCCTCCTGTCGCTTTTGTTCTAATACCAATGCTTCGGCAGCTTTGATTTCAGCTAAGGAATCTAAACGGCGCTGTTCTCTTACCTTTTCTGAGGTTGCAAGTTCTTGATTTCGTTTGGCGGTGTCTAAGGAATCTTTCAGGATAGCATTTCGCTCTTTTTCCGCCAACTCCAACTGCTTTTTAGTCTCTTTTTCTTTGGCAAGAGCTTCGGTCTGCGCCAATTTCTCTTTAAGCCTACGTTCTTTCTCTGTTTCCAATTCTTCTGAATCTTCAAAACCAACAACTTTTTTTCTTAAATCCTGTGATCCAAAATTATAGGCCGCCAAAACTTCAAAACTGGGATCGCTATTCTTTAACAATGAACTTGTGCCAAATTCAACCAAAGCACCTAAGGAAACCTTTTGAAAAAATCTGCCCCCTGCACCAAGTCCAATTCCATAAAAGCTATTGTATCCGGATTGAGCCCAAAATTTGGAAGCAGTGAGTAAAGCAGTAAGACCGTATTGCGTGTCCCCATTGGGTATAGTTTTCAAATATACATTAGGCTGAATAAGCGCCTCTATAGATGCTATAGGAATGTCATAACTTAAGGATCCTATGTATATTTTCTCAGAAGCTAAAGTGTGCCCCTCCTTAGTGGCAAAATTATAATCAAATAAATTTTCTGAGGCAAAACCAATACCTAAACCATTGTAAGTGAACCGTATACCTGGGGCAAATTGAAGTATAAAAGGATTGTCTACATCCAATTGAGGTAATGGCAAGGGAGGATCAGGCTGTACTATTACTGATGTAAATTTTTGTTTATAACCAAAAACATTTAGTCCCACAGCAAGTTGCGCATTATTTCCCAAATCAAAACTATACGCATAATTTATTACCCCCCCGGTGTTTAAAAAAAGTTCTGAGTTATTTTGAAAAAAACCAACCCCTAAAGCCGAATTAGTATTGATTTTCCGAGTGTAATTTAAAAAAAGCGTTGTAGGATCCGCATCTATGTTTTGCCATTGCCATCTAGACCATACTGCTATGGATTGCGGTCTGTTACGATCAAGTGAGAACACAGGATTAAACAAACTTGAATTAAACTCTGTTAAGTTATGCTGCCGCAGATCTACAGGAAGTGTAGTTTCTTGCGATCTAACCACAACAACAATACAAGTAGAGATGAGAAGAAAAGAATACCATTTATGCATATGCAAAAGAACAAAAAACCAGTAGTTTTACATACTATTTTGTACTAATTTTAGTTACAGCATTGTAAGACTTAAAAATTTAGGAAACTAACCAATAATGAAATTTATAAAAACATTAGTCGTAAGCCTTCTATTTGGCGTAATTCTGGGCTGCAAAGAAGATCGGAAAGTTGTAGAACAAAATGGAGAAACCAATATTTCTACTTACTATTTTATTCGGCATGCCGAAAAGGATAGAAGTAATCCTGACAATAAAGATCCCGAGTTAAATCAAGCAGGCTTAGGAAGAGCCATTCGCTGGGCTGAGGTTTTTGATCCTGTAGCCTTAGATGCCATTTATTCCACAAATTTCGAAAGAACAGAAATGACCGCGGCACCAACAGTAGTTAAAAAGAATCTTGTTTTACAATACTACGATCTTAAAGACTTGGAAATAGAGCAGTTTAAGGAAACAAACTTAGGCAAAAATGTGCTGGTTGTTGGTCATTCTAACTCCATACCGGAATTTGTAAATAAAATGATTGGAGAAGAGAAATATTCTAAAATGGATGATTATGACAATAGCAGTCTTTTTATTGTCAGAATCATTAATGGGAAGGCTACAGATATCAGGTTAAATATGGATTAGTGGTTTCGGGATACCGTTATATTCTCCAATTCAATTTTTGACAATAGTTTCAATTCATTTTTTAAAAAAAGACTATCTATTTCTAGGATGTTGTTTGCCATTATTGGGCTAAAGTTGTTGTAATCAACAAAACGGATACCATTTATATAACGTTCATTTATTGCTTCCCGAAAGCGAAATCCGCCTTTATCAACATGAAATTCATAAGCTAAATAATCCGGTTTAAATGTTTCCTTATTGAACCAATAAATATATACGTCCTCAAAATCGTCTCCCCCTTCTTCCTGACTAAAAGTGACTTTAACCTTATAATAGTCTTTGTTCCTAATCTTTATTTCACCAAGGAGCTCTTTATTTACGGCGCGATCATTTAAGCCATAAGGCAAATAAGCAAAATAATGGACAGAATTTACCGAGTTGGAATACACATTAGCCAGAGAATCCGAAAGCGAAACCAGGCTATCATTAATAAAACGATGAAAATTTTTAGGTTCTTTAACATCTAAAATTTGAATGGTATCATTCCGTAAAAGACGCTTTAAGATTTTCTGACCTTTTACTGGCTCAGAACTATAAATTCTGTCCCGAAATTTGAATTGTATGTGACTCTGACTATACAAATCACCTCCGCTGACTGCAATGGCATTGTCTACCAGCGTTTGCGCTGAAATAGAAGCCCTTTCATTTGGATTGCACGAAAAAAGAGCAATGACTATTATAACAAGACTAAAATTTTTCATTTT
>CAYTDS010000058.1:0-9087 GCA_964436555.1 uncultured Flavobacteriaceae bacterium
GTTGTGCTACATTTTGAAAATTTGACCGAAAAAAGAAAATATCAACTTTCCTACTGCAAAATCTGCATAAATCGGCAGTCCGACTTAAGGACAGGACTTAAATGTGGTCTAACCAATGAAATAGCCGATTTCCAAGAGTTCTGTGAAAATTACAAAATCGACTCTGAGGAACTCTCGGTTATCCAATCGCAAATAGACGAAAGAATTGAACAGAAATATCCAAAAAAGAATTTGGTAAATTGGACATTACTCGGTTCATATTTAGACAGCAAAGAAACAATTCCAGCTAAAAAAGATAAAGGAAAAAAAGTGATTGGAGAACGAACTTACTTGACCTATGGTATTTTCTTGTTTTTTATAATTTTCTTGATTTATGGACTTTTTCTTCAGTTTTCGGGACAGTTAAATCACTTATCCTTAATTGAGAAAATTCTAGGTTTAGGTATTCTTTTGTTTCTCTTAATTATAAGCGGTAAATCCACCTTTTTTCCCGAACAAAGACAAAATATTATTTTTCATGAAGACTTTTTAGAATACAACGAAAGGAAAACAATGTTCCGTAGAAATAAAGTGAACAAAATCTATTGGAGAGAAATAACGAATTTAAGATACCACACACAAATAATTAATGGAATGAATTACAATATTGTTATTGGTACAATTTCAAAAGGAATTTTAGAAATAAACATTACAGATTTGGAAACCAATCCTTGGGAATTTATTGGACTCATAAAATCAAGAGCAGAAAACGTAGCACAACACGGTGTATAATTAATTGCGGGCGGATTTCCGAAAATGGAAATCCTTGCAATTAACTATCTTTGGTATAGGCGGGCATTTTCCGTTGGAAAAGTCCGCAACTAATCATACACGACACGTTGTGCAACATACCCAAAAAAATCGAAGAAATGATTAAACGAATTTCAATAACAGTAATTTTTGGATTGATAATTTTGAGTTGTTCGGAGAAAAATAATGAACCAAATGTGAAATCATTACTCGTCCAGCAACTAAAAAACACGCATACAAATCAGGAATGGTTCGTTCCGACAAAAAAAGCAATAGAAGGACTTACTCTGGAACAATCGAATTGGAAAGATAGTACGGGAAATCATTCGATAGGAGAATTAGTTTCTCATTTAATTTTTTGGAATGAAATGAACCTAAAAGCATTTAAAGGAGAAAAAGTTGCCGAATTTAAAGACGACAATAAAGAGACATTTAAAAAGAACAACGGGCAAGATTGGAAAATTGCAACAGAAAAATTAGATAGTATCCAAACTGAATGGGAAAAACTAACTGAAAATGCAACGGACGAACAAATTGCGGAATGGAATATTGAAATAGCAAATATGACTTCGCATACAGCATATCATACTGGACAAATAATTTACATTAGAAAACATAATGGTTGGTGGAAATAATTAAAATGGAATTAGGAATTTAAAATTAAAGAGGGAGAAAGTACGTTGCACAACATCAGTAGCCGTTGCACAAGCGATACTTTAGCACCTAAAGACCGGAACTTCAAATAAAAAACCCCCGAGTAGATAAAATCGCTCGGGGGGTTTTAGGTATTCCGTTTTCTTAAATATTTTTTACCAACCAATCACCAACTTCACTAGTTTTATAGGCCTTACCGCCTTCAGCAAGGTCTTCGGTAACGATTCCCTCCTGAAGGGATTTGTTTACAACGCTGCGAATCGCCTCCGCTTCCTCAAGTAAGTTAAAATCCTCAAATAGCATCGCCGCAGAAAGCACAGTTGCCAAAGGATTGGCAATATCTTTCCCGGCAGCCTGCGGGTACGAACCGTGTATTGGCTCGTATAATCTTGTTTTTAGTCCGATAGAAGCTGAGGGCATAAGTCCCATAGAACCGGAAATCACGGAAGCTTCATCCGTTAAAATATCACCAAAAAGATTTTCTGTAATCAACACATCATAGGCACTGGGCCATTGTACCAAACGCATAGCTACGGCATCTACAAATTCATAAGAAACGGTAACTTCGGGAAAGTCTTTTTCCATAGCTTGCACCGTTTCACGCCATAATCGTGAAGTCTCTAACACATTTGCTTTATCTACACAGCATAACTTTTTAGAGCGCTTCATAGCCATTTCAAAACCCATTTTAGCCAAACGTTGTATTTCTGAACGAGTATATGTACAAGTATCATAAGCCGTATTGCCATTGTCTTCACGTCCTCGCTTGCCAAAATAGATACCTCCCGTAAGTTCTCTTAGAATAATAAGATCTGTTCCTTCTATTCGCTCCCTTTTTAAAGGTGATTTGTCGATTAGCGAAGGAAAAGTAAAAGTTGGTCTAACATTGGCAAATAAGCCCAATTTCTGGCGCATTTTCAACAGACCTTGTTCCGGGCGCACCTTGGCAGACGGATCATTATCATATTTTGGATGTCCAATCGCACCGAACAAAACCGCATCAGCCTTCAAACATATTTCATGCGTGGAATCCGGGTAGGGTTCACCTACAGCATCAATGGCGGCTGCACCTGTTAAGGCCGGTGTCCAAATTATTTCATGATTAAATTTTCTTGCAATGGCATCGGATACCTTGACTGCTTGATCAATAACTTCGGGGCCAATCCCATCTCCTGCTAATAGGGCTATGTTTAATTTCATCTGTTTATTTCTATTTATTTTTCAGCGGTCTCATGTAATGCCCATAATACTACCTTTTGTGTCTTACAAAATTTTGAACATGGGCCGTTCAATTCGTTATCTGATGTTATTTCTTGTTTATTCTATTTCTTGTTTATTATGAATACAATACTAAATAATGTTCAACATTTTTTCTGTGGCTTTTATAGCAGAAACAGTTTGGTCAGAATCCAGACCTGTTGATGTAAACTCCTTTCCATCTTTTTCCCAAGTAATAATGGTTTCGCACAATGCATCAGAGTTACTTCCAGGGGGAATACGTACAGCGTAATCTATGAGGTTTGGTAAACTCATTTTTCGAGAAATATACAATTTTCGCAGCGCATTCATAAAGGCATCATATTGGCCATCTCCTTGCGCATGGGCCTCCAACAATTCCCCTTCAAATTCCACAGCAACGGTTGTAGACGGTTTTAAACCTTTGGAATGGGTAAGTACATATGACTTTACAATTACTTTCTTTTGATAAGCATCACTATCTAAAATATCCGAAATGATATAAGGAAGATCTTCTTTAGTTACCCGTTCTTTTTTATCGCCAAGTTCAATAATACGATCTGTAACTTTCTTTAACTCTTCAGAATTTAACGTCAACCCTAGTTCTTGCAGATTTTTTACTATGTTAGCCTTCCCTGATAATTTACCTAATGCATATTTGCGCTTTCTTCCAAAACGTTCCGGTAATAAATTATTAAAGTAAAGATTCATCTTACTATCGCCATCAGCATGAATTCCTGCAGTCTGTGTAAATACATTTTCGCCAACAATAGGCTTATTTGCCGGAATACTAAATCCGGTAAAAGTAGAAACCAGCTTACTAACCTTATATAAGGAAGATTCGTTTACATTGATTTTTACATCCGGAAAAAAATCATTTATTACAGCAACGGCACTTGCCATTGGAGCATTTCCTGCACGCTCTCCCATCCCATTTACGGTAAGATGCAAGCCATGACACCCTGCTTTCACAGCTTCCATTACATTAGCCACTCCCAAATCATAATCATTATGACCATGAAAATCAAAATGCATATGCGGATACCGCTTAACTATTTCTTCAATAAAAGAATAAGTTTCCGAATAAGTGAGAATCCCAAGTGTATCCGGAAGCAAAACTCTTCGAACAGGTTGGGTAGCCAAAAAATCTAAAAACTGGAACACATATGCTTTTGAATTGCGCATACCATTACTCCAATCTTCCAGATAAATATTGTTAGTAATTCCTTTTTTTACCGCGGCAGAAAATAAAAGAGCAATTTCATTGAAATGCTGCTCAGGTGTTTTCTTTAATTGATGTGTTAAATGATTTAATGAGCCTTTGGTTAACAAATTTTGCGTTTTTGCACCTGCCTTTTCCATCCAATCCAAAGAAACACCCCCATCAGTGAAGGTTAACACCTCTATACGTTCTATGTTACCGGTGGCTGCCGCCCACTCCGTTATTTTTTGAACTGCCTGAAGCTCTCCGTCCGAAACCCGAGCAGAAGCTACTTCAATTCTGTCTACCCTGAGTTCTTCTAAAAGTAACTTTGATAGAGTAAGTTTTTCTGAAGCGGAAAAAGATACCCCGGAAGTTTGCTCTCCATCCCGGAGCGTGGTATCCATAATTTCAATAGTTCTTCTCTTCATTTTTCAAAGTACAATATTAAAGGATTGGTCCAATTAGCGGATTACTACCAGATCTAAACTAATTTTACAGCGGAGTATTTTCGGCAAATTCCTTAATGGAAGATTTGATATTCAACAAATAATCAATATCATCAAAACCATTGAGCATATTCTCTTTTTTGTAGTTGTTGATATCAAATTTCTCTGATGCCCCTGTAGGCAACAGAGTTATGGTTTGACTAGGTAAATCTACCTCCAATTCTGTTTTAGGGTCAGCCTCTATAGTCTTAAAAATGGTTTCGAGGAATGCAGGACTTACCTGAACTGGTAGAACACCTATGTTTAAGCAATTTCCTTTAAAAATATCTGCAAAAAAACTGGATACTACACATCGGAAACCATAATCATAAATAGCCCAAACAGCATGTTCTCTGGAGGAACCGGAACCAAAATTGTGAGCTCCTACTAATATCTTACCACTGTATTTTGGGTTGTTTAAGACAAATTCTGTCTTTGGAGTATTGTCTTGATTGTATCGCCAATCCCGGAACAAGTTATCTCCAAATCCCTTTCGTTCGGTAGCTTTCAAAAAACGAGCAGGGATAATCTGATCAGTATCTACATTCTCAATTGGAAGTGGTACCGCAGTGGTTCTTAAGGTGTTAAATTTATCGTATGCCATTATTATTCGTTGTTCGTTTATTGTTGTTTGTTTCTGATTTTACTAAAGGCATTTTGAATTATTTCAGAAGGAAAAAAACAAGTGCTCTTTACTAATCGCTGCACCTAGCGCTATGCTGTTTCCAACTCCATCAACTCTCGAGGATCAGTTACTTTTCCCGTTACGGCGGCGGCGGCGGCGACAAGCGGACTTGCTAAAAGTGTTCTGGAACCGGGTCCTTGTCTACCTTCGAAATTTCTATTAGAAGTGCTTACCGCTAATTTACCAGCAGGTACCTTATCATCATTCATTGCTAAACAAGCAGAACAACCCGGTTCTCGTAATTCAAATCCAGACTCGTGCAAGATGTCCAGAATTCCCTCTTCTCTGATAGCAGTTTCCACCTTATGAGATCCCGGTACCAACCATGCCGTTACATTAGGTGCTTTTTTTCTTCCTTTTACAATAGAAGCAAACGCCCTAAAATCTTCAATTCTGCCGTTGGTACAGCTTCCTAGAAATACAAAATCAATCGGCTTTCCAATCATTGAATCACCTTCATTAAAGGCCATATACTGTAATGACTTCTTATAAGTCGATTCACCCCCTTGTACTGTATCTGCAGCTGGAATATCATTAGAAATTCCCATTCCCATTCCGGGATTAGTGCCATAGGTAATCATCGGTTCTATTACTGAGCCATCAAAAGTCAATTCCTTATCAAACGTCGCTTCCTGATCTGTGTATAATGTCTCCCAATACCTCATAGCCCTATCCCAAGCTGCCCCTTTTGGTGTAAACTCACGACCTTTTACATAACTAAACGTTTTTTCGTCAGGAGCTATCATCCCGCCACGAGCACCCATTTCTATACTCAAGTTACAGACCGTCATACGTCCCTCCATAGTCATATTTTGAAAAATTTCTCCCGCATATTCTACAAAATAGCCAGTGGCTCCTGAAGTGGTTAACTGGGAAATAATAAATAAGGCTACATCTTTTGGAGTTACCCCAAAGTTTAGCTTTCCATTTATGGTGATACGCATGCTTTTTGGTTTAGGCTGCATAATGCATTGTGTAGCCAAAACCATTTCCACCTCAGAGGTGCCAATTCCAAAAGCAATTGCCCCAAAAGCACCATGGGTTGAGGTATGTGAATCACCACAAACGATGGTAGCACCGGGAAGCGTAATACCGTATTCAGGACCAACAACATGAACGATTCCATTTTTTTCATGTCCTAATCCCCAATAAGAGATACCATGTTCAGCAGCATTTTCTTCTAATGCTTTTAACTGATTTGCAGACAGAGGGTCGGCTACAGGCAAATGTTGGTTGATGGTTGGGGTGTTATGATCAGCCGTAGCAAATGTTTTCTCAGGATACAAAACTTTGATATTTCTGCTCTTCAATCCTAAAAAAGCTACCGGACTAGTAACTTCGTGCACCATATGGCGATCAATGAAGAGCACATCTGGACCGTTTTCTATTTTGTGAACTACATGGGAATCCCAAACTTTATCAAATAGTGTTTTTTTCATTTTTATTGCCATAAACTTTAATTCTGTGCCTTCAATTTTCGTAAATGCAGTTTTTTTAACAAACTTACTTTACAGCCCGCAAATTTAAAAAAACTAAGTTCGTAATAGCTATTTTTATTTCAAAGAATTACGATGTTCAACCTTAGGTTTTACATATAGCTTTTATTGTTGGATTTGGAGGAGTATAGTCTAATTAACTTACGTAATTCCAAATGTTTTTGTGTTTTAACATTTCCGAATAAGTTTGAAGGAGTATTTTATGCTCTTCCAACTGCAACCCTGGATCTTTTTTTAAAATTTCCATGGCGTAGTAACGAGCTGTTTTTAAAATAGCATTGTCTTTTACAATATCCGCAATTTTTAAATTTAACATACCACTTTGTTGGGTACCCATAAGATCTCCGGGGCCACGTAAACGCAAATCAACTTCTGCAATTTCGAACCCATCATTTGTGCTAACCATGGTTTCCAATCTGGTTTTGGCTTCCGCTGAAAGTTTATGCCCTGTCATCAGAATACAATAACTCTGATCTGCTCCACGACCTACGCGACCCCTGAGTTGATGCAGTTGAGATAACCCAAAACGCTCGGCACTTTCAATAATCATTACGGAGGCATTGGGAACATTTACGCCTACTTCTATTACCGTAGTAGCTACCATAATTTGGGTCTGACCTGAAACAAAACGATTCATTTCATAGTCCTTATCTTGAGGCTTCATTTTACCATGAACTATGGATATTTGATATTTCGGTTGCGGAAAATCTCTTACGATACTTTCATAACCATCCATCAAATCTTTGTAATCCAATACTTCTGACTCTTGAATAAGGGGATAAACTATGTAGATTTGTCTTCCCAAAGCAATCTCCTCCCTTATAAATTGAAATACCCTTAAGCGATTGGTATCATATCGGTGAACTGTTTTTATAGGTTTTCTTCCAGGAGGAAGTTCATCAATTACAGAAATATCCAAATCACCATACAAACTCATAGCTAAAGTTCTTGGAATAGGAGTGGCCGTCATCACCAAAATATGAGGTGGAATGTCGTTTTTATGCCAAAGTTTAGCCCGTTGCGCCACTCCAAACCGATGTTGTTCATCTATAATCGCTAATCCTAAATTTTTATACTGAACTTTATCCTCGAGCAAGGCATGTGTACCTATAAGAATATTTAACTCGCCATTTTCAAGTTGCGAATGAATGCTTTTCCGCTCTGCCTTTTTAACCGAACCGGTAAGCAATGCTATTTGTATTCCTATATTCCCTAGTAATTCTTTTAGCCCATTGTAGTGCTGAATAGCCAAAATCTCTGTTGGCGCCATTAAGCAAGCCTGAAAACCATTATCTATCGCCAATAACATAGTCATTAAGGCTACAATAGTCTTTCCTGATCCAACATCGCCTTGCAACAAGCGATTCATTTGTGCATTGCTCCCTAAATCCGCTCTAATTTCCTTTATGACCCTCTTCTGGGCCTCGGTAAGATCAAAAGGAAGATGATTGGTGTAAAAATCGTTGAATAGGGGACCTACTTTATCAAAAGGATATCCCTTTATTTTTTGGCGTCTCAACAATTTTTTTGAAATAAGCTGAATTTGAATATAGAATAACTCTTCAAATTTGAGTCTAAACTCGGCTTTCGCCAACAAAGCCTGATTTTTTGGAAAGTGAATATTAAACAAAGCATCTGCTCTAGAAATCAATTTTAATTCTGTTAGTAAGTCGGGTGAAAGTGTTTCAGTAAAACCATCCTTGATTTCTGCGAAGAGTTGTTGCATCAATTTGTTAATCACACGATTGGTAATTCCTTTATTATTCAATTTCTCGGTAGAAGGATAAACCGGTTGCATAAACAAACGCAACCCCTGTTCATGTTCGCTGAGTAATTCCATATCCGGATGCGGCATAGAAAAAGTGCCATTAAACCAATTGGTTCGTCCAAATATAACATAAGGCACATTTAACTTTAAATTTTCACGAATCCATTTTTGTCCACGAAACCAAACCAATTCCATTTGTCCCGTATCATCAACAAAAGAGGCAACCAAACGCCTCCCGGTTTTTTGTTCTACAGTTTTAATATGAACAATCTTTCCAATAATTTGAACATCTGAACTAGTACGCTGTAATGCTCCAATTTTATAATACTGGGTTTTATCGATATATCTATTAGGAAAGAGATGAAGCAAACCATCATAAGTAGTTACCCCAAGCTCAGCTTGCAGCGTTTCTGCCCGACCGGGACCTACACCTTTGAGATAAACTAGAGGAGTTTTAAGGAAATTACTATTCATTCAACTAAAATAGTGGTAATGCTATAGACCTGCAACAACCCAAAATTCTTAATTTGCCTAAAGTTTAGATTTTCTCCGAATATGAAACAATTTGTCTGGTTTGTTTTTTTACAGAGTTTTAGCTTGTTTACGTTTAGCCAGAGTCAGGATAAGGTAGACTTTTTCCATGCAAAAGTAGCAATACAGGTGCTTCCTGAAAATAAAAGCATCAGTGGTCATATTACATATCAATTTCAAATATTGGAATCCGTAGACTCCATTTTTCTGGATGCTCAAAACATGGAATTTACAGAAGT
>CAYTDS010000058.1:9187-11311 GCA_964436555.1 uncultured Flavobacteriaceae bacterium
AGGTTGTTGCTAACGGTAAATTAATTAATACAACGGTTGCTGATAGTTTAAAAACGTGGTATTTTGACATGGAAAAACCCATGAGCAGCTATTTATTGGCTTTTGCCATAGGGGATTATGAAAAGAAAACAGCCACTTCGCTTAGTGGTGTTCCCATTGAGATGTATTTCTATCCTTCTGACAGTACATACTTTGAGCCTACATACCGATATACAAAACAAATTTTTGATTTTATGGAATCGGAGATTGCTGTTCCGTATCCCTGGCAGAATTACAAACAAATTCCCGTCCGGGATTTCCTGTATGCCGGGATGGAAAATACGGGAACAACTATTTTTTCTGATGCCTACATGATTGATTCAATAGCCTTTATAGATAAAAACTATGTAAATATAAATGCACATGAATTAGCGCACCAATGGTTTGGAAATTTAGTAACGGAGGTAGACGGTAATCACCATTGGCTCCATGAAGGATTTGCAACCTATTATGCCTTGTTAGCGGAAAAAGAACTTTTTGGCGAATCTTATTTTTATTGGAGACTGTATGATTCCGCCAATCAGTTGAACACTTTGTCACAGCAGGGACGGGGGGAGGCCCTTACCAATCCCAAAGCGAGTAGTCTTACGTTTTATGAAAAAGGAGCCTGGGCTTTGGTACTATTGAGAGATCTGGTAGGCGATGATAATTTTAAGCAAGGAATCAAGAATTATTTACTTCAACATCAATTTAAAAATGTAACCATTGAAGATTTTATCACAGAAATTGAAAAAGTAAGTAGCGCATCACTTGCCCAATTCAATGAAAAGTGGCTTGACAGTTCTGAATTTCCTATGCGTGAGGTAAAGGAATTTCTTATGAAATCTTCTCAGGAAATTTCAGATTTAGTTCAACTGCAACAGGAGTTAATACCAATTACCGGAAATAAAGAGACAGTACTCAAAAGCTATTGGGAAAAATCCAATTCCAATCAATTTAAAAAAGAAATTATTTCAACCCATACCAAATCGCTGTCTGAGAACTTTCTCCGCAATGCATTCATGACAGAAGATGTGCATATTAGACAAGCTCTGGCCGTGCAATTGCAACAGATCCCTGACAGTGTAAAAAAAGAGTTTGAGTCGCTCTTAACTGACAAAAGCTATATAACCATAGAAAACGCTTTGTATAAATTGTGGATTCATTTTCCGAATGACAGAGTAGCTTACCTTGAAAAAACAAAGGATTTGGTGGGCTTTCCCAACAAAAATATTCGTATTCTTTGGCTTACGCTGGCTATTTTAACCAAGGATTATGAGACAGGAAATAAATGGGCCTTCTTAGAAGAACTTAGAAGTTATACCTCTCCACGCTATTCGTTTGAAATACGGGAAATTGCATTTCAATATTTGGAGGAGACTTTTGAGTTTTCGGATACTAATCTACTAGATCTTATCAATGCAACTACCCACCATTCTTGGCAGTTTAAAAAATTTGCAAGAGATTTAGTTGATAAACTAGTGCTTAATAATAGCTATAAAAAAAGAATAAACGCTTTAAAGAAGGAACTAAACGAGGAGGAGCTGCGTTATATAATTTCAAAGCTTGGTACTGAATGAGAGCAATGGTCATTTCTGGAGGAGGCAGTAAAGGTGCCTTTGCAGGTGGGGTAGCCCAATATCTTATGGAAGAAGAAGGGCATAATTATGATCTTTTTTTAGGTACTTCTACTGGCAGTTTATTAATCTCACATTTGGCTCTCAAAAAAATTGAAAAAATAAAATCAGTTTATACTTCTGTAAATCAGGATAGTATTTTTAGTAACTGTCCATTTATCATAACCAAAAAACACGGTGAGGAAAATATAAGTATTCATCACTGGAATGTACTGAAGAATTTTTACAGAAAAAGTAAAACTTTTGGAGAAAGTCATAACCTCTTAAACCTAATCACAAATACCTTAACCGAGAAAGAATTTGAACAGCTCAAATCAGGACCAAAGGATATTGTAGTTACGGTGTCTAATCTTTCTTTAAATCAGGTAGAATATGTGTCCATTAACGATTGTACCTATGAAGAATTTTGTGAGTGGATTTGGATTTCATGCAATTACACCCCCTTTATGACCCTGGTAAAAAAAAACGG
>CAYTDS010000059.1:0-11185 GCA_964436555.1 uncultured Flavobacteriaceae bacterium
TTTTTATAATGGGTAAAGGAACAGTAAAATTCTTCAATGATGCCAAAGGTTTTGGTTTTATTACTGAAGATGGATCAAGCGAAGATCACTTTGTACACATTTCTGGTTTAATCGATGAAATTCGTGAAGGTGATGTTGTAGAATTTGAACTACAACAAGGCAAAAAAGGATTGAACGCAGTAAATGTAAAAGTGATTTAATACTTACGGTACAACTTTTTTAAGACATAAACCCGTTCCAAATGGAACGGGTTTTTTTATATCTTATGTTTTTTTGGCTATTGTAGGAAAAAAGATGGTGATTGTATAATTTTGTTTAACTTTTTACGCAACCGCATAAAGGATTTTTCATCTAAAGTCCAAAGCTTCCCCCAAGAAGATAAGTTAACCTAACAACGCTATACATGACCACATTTTTTGGGATTATTTTTCTTTTATTAGCAGTTAATGTTTTATTACTTACTGCAAGTGTAAATAGTGGTAAACCAAAACGTTAAAAAAAGTAGGGGATTTTTAGTGTAAGTTGTTTTATTTTTAAACCTTATACTAATGATGGTCTTTTTTTATACCATACTAATTTTAATGGGACTTAATGCGCTACTTTTATTGTTGAGCATAAATCGCACTAAATAAATGTGTTATTGCTTTATATGTAGATAACACATTTAAACAGTTTAGCGAATAATTTTAATTTGTAATGGGATACAAATCCCTTATCTACTTAACTCCCATAAGTTCAACATCAAAAACAAGAGTTGCATTAGGTGGAATAACCCCACCGGCGCCGGTACTACCATAGCCCAAATTTGATGGTATTACGAATCTAGCCTTTTCGCCGACAGACAATAAACTTATGCCCTCGTCCCATCCCTGTATAACTTGGCCTACTCCTAATTTAAAACTAATAGGCTCGTTACGTTTGTAAGATGAGTCAAAAATCTGTCCGTTGATTAGAGATCCTTCATAATGAACAGAAACGGTCTTTCCCTTTTCCGCCTTAGATCCTTTTCCTTTTTGAATAATTTTATAGCGAAGTCCACTATTAGTTTCTTCAAAACCTGCAGCAATTTTGTCTAGTTCAGCCGCCCGATTTTTCTTTTCTTCAGCTAATCTTTTTGCACGGGAGCCTTCGAAGGTTCTAAAAGCCTCAACGGCATTCCATTTTTCAGCCTTATCACCTACTCTAATAATCTCTAAACTATTTATAATATCACCCTGTGAAATAGCGTCCACAACTTCCTGACCTGATACCACATGACCAAAAACGGTATGTTTGTTGTCTAGCCAAGGTGTTGCCACATGTGTAATAAAGAATTGCGTTCCGTTAGTACCGGGACCAGCATTAGCCATGGAAAGTACACCAGGGCCACTATGTTTAAGATCTAAATGAAATTCATCATCGAACTTGTAACCCCCATCTCCTGTTCCTGTACCAAGAGGACAGCCACCTTGAATCATAAAGTCCGGAATTACTCTATGAAATTTTAAACCATCATAATAAGGTTTGCCCTGAGGTTTTACCGAATTCTCTAAATCTCCTTCAGCCAAAGCCACAAAATTACCCACAGTGCCCGGGGTTTTATCGTAAGTTAACTTAACAATAATATCGCCTTTTTTGGTATTAAATTTTGCGTAGATTCCGTCTTGCATAATACTTTTTTTTAATGAGGTGCAAAGCTAAGGATTTGTTTTGTTCTAAAAAAGATGTAATCACTCAATAAATTTAACAGGAATAGCATCCATCAAAGAATCAAATACAGGATGATGCCCTTTTATTTCCCTTTAATCGTTGAAGAATTAGTCTCAACTCCATATGTGTCTACCAGGTAAATTAGACTAGCCATAGCGGCAGCTCCTAATTCCAGTTCCCGTTTATTTACATGCTCAAAAGTATCATTTGCTGCATGATGATGATCAAAATAACGTTGGGAGTCGGGTCGCAAACCTGCTAATACCATAGCTCCGTTTTTTAAAGGGTTAATGTCCGCCCCGCTACCACCCCGAGAAAATGAGTGTATCAAATAAGGTTCAAATAAGGGTTTCCATTGTTGAATTTGTTCAAAATTGGCTTCCGAGCAATCAAATGAAAAACCTCTTGGAGTAAATCCTCCTGCATCACTTTCAAGCGCAAATACATGATTTTCATTTTTCTTTTTTGCCTCCGCTGCATACGCATTTCCACCTCTTAGACCATTCTCTTCATTCATAAAAAGTACAACACGAAGTGTTCTTTGGGGTCGGTAGCCCGTGAGTTTTAACAGTCGAAGTACCTCCATACTCTGAACGCAACCTGCTCCATCATCATGAGCACCATCACCCAAATCCCATGAATCCAAATGCCCACCAACGACCAGAACTTCATCCGGATAGGTAGTTCCTTTTATTTCCCCAATTACATTATAAGACTGTACATCATCAAATTGTTTGCAGTACTGTCTAAAATAAAACTGTATTCCCGGATTTAACTTTAATGTGGTACTCAATAACTCTGCCCCATTAGTACTAATTGCGGCAGCTGGAATTCTATCATTAACGGGAATTTCGCCATAACTCATGGAGCCTGTATGAGGTAAATCATCTAGACGCAAATTAAGGGAGCGCACAATAACGCCAACAGCACCATATTTTGCGGCTTCAGCAGCGCCGGAATAACGCTGATCAACACAGCTCGAATACGATTCAAAGGTGTTAATATTCGTTGGATCCATGGGTTTGTTAAAAAAAACAATTTTACCTTCAACTTTAGCTCTTCCTAAATTAGGCAATTCTTCCAAAGATTTCACTTCGATTACGCCAGCTTTTAACCCACCTAGTGGAGTAGCAACAGAGCCTCCTAAAGCACAAATAGGAACATTGTTGGTTATTCCCGGATTACTTTCAATATAAGCAAATTCAGGTGCTCCTCTAACCCATTTAGGCACCATAACGGGTTGAAGCCATACCTCATCCAATCCCATGGCATCCAATTGTGTTTTCGTATATTCCACCGCTTGCTGAGCTTGAATGGAACCCGATAGCCTGCCTCCTATCTGATTGGATAAATAATTTAACCAATCATATCCCTTTCCTTGTGTCAATGCTACATCATAAATAGCCTTTAACTGCTGTTTATCTGATTTTTGCCCGAAAGAAACTACGGCTATAAAAAAAAATATAGTGCTGATTTTTCTCATTCCTGCTCTAACTGTTTTCTGTATTGCTCTAAATTAGCCTTTATTTTATCGTCCAACTCCGGCTCCCGTATATCTTTGTATTTTTTTAACTCTTTTAACAAAATAGAGGCGACAATATAACGTGCTGCTTCCTTATTATCCGCTGGTATAACATACCAGGGAGCATGAGGTTTAGAAGTTCTATTTATTGCTTCTTCATAACATTGTTGATAGCTGCCCCACAACTGTCGCTCTCGAATATCACCGGGGGAAAACTTCCAATTTTTTTCTTGAAGATCTAATCTTCGCAACAATCGCTTTTTTTGCTCCTCTTTGGAGAGATTCAAAAAGAACTTAAAGATGATTATTCCATTTTCAACACAATGTCTTTCAAAATTATTGATCTGTTCAAAGCGTTTATCCCAAAAACTCTGATCAATATCAGCAACACTATGAATCCCGGGAATATTTTCTGCCATAATAAATCCCGGATTTACTCTGGTAACCAAAACGTTTTCATAGTGCGTTCGATTAAAAACCCCGAATTTGCCCTTGGAAGGCAAGGCTATATAGTGCCTCCATAAATAGTCGTGTTTTAATTCAAGTTCGGTTGGAACCTTAAAACTATGAACTACCACCCCACGAACATTAAAGTCTTTAAAAACTTCTCTTATCATACTATCCTTTCCTGCGGTATCCATGCCTTGAAGACATACAAGTACACCATATTTACTATGTGCATAGAGTACGTCCTGAAACTTCCCAAGTTCTTGTCTAACATTTAAGAGTTCATTTTCCAGCCTTTTCTCTGAGGCGTTTAAATCTTCATTTGTAATTCGTTCAGATAGTTGAAACGATTCTGTAATCTTATACGATTCAATTTTTAGGTTATCCATAGGCTCATTATAATACAATAAAAAAGTCTTGTATTGCTAATATCACAAAAATTGATCTTACCTACAAGGAAATGTCATTTTAAACCATATGCCTAATTGGTAGGCAGTTAAACGAGAAAATAGTTTGATCTCTTTACTACTATCTAAATTTAACTTGTATTAGATCCTAAATGGTACGCAACCAATACATTATGGCATGAAAACAATTTGTTCTTGGCTGGGTTTGCTCTTATGTATTCCCCTAATTTCATACAAAACCAGTAATGCTTGTGAATATGCCGGATCTAATTTGGGAGTTATAAAAAGACATACTGAAAGAGCTATTGAGGCAGATAGCCTTGGTAGTACCAAATATTTTGCTTACAAAGCCTTAAATGCTATTGAAAAGTCAAAAACACAAATGGAAATTTGTGGTTGCGAGTATGCAATAGCCAATATAAAAGAAGGTTCTGAAAATTTGAAACGCGCTACCCGCATTTCTTCAATTCAAGGTAGTAAACTGCTTTTACAGCTTGCACTTGAAAATTTTGAAGGTAGTTTAATAGCTATAAATAAGCATGACTCACATAAAAGCCATTTTCAAGGTGATATTCTTATTCTAAACACGAAAGATGGAATTGAAGAAAAAAATACTACAGATAAAGGAGACCTCAAAGCCTTAAAAGTAAAGATTGACCAAAGTTTGATTAATTTTGAAAATTCACTAAACGAAGTATTACAATCTGTTGAGTGTAAAGAAGCCTATATCTTTACCTCCAGAATTTACAACAATTGTGAACAAGAATTGTTAAAACCGCACCTAACTGATGGTAAAAAATACTACCACCTAAGAACACAACAAATCACTGGAGAGGCACTTCAGAAGTTAGGAGATTGCCCCGATAAATGATTCTATTTGCTAGCAAATAATTTTACATCCTCCTCTGTAACCTCTTTACCTCCCAATATAATAAGACGTTCCACCACGTTACGCAACTCCCTAATATTACCAGTCCAATCATATCCTTTCAAGAGATTCACGGCATCGGAGGAAAAAGACTTGGGAACACTACCATGATCCTCGGCAATCTTTTCAACAAAATGGGCTATAAGCAATGGTATATCTTCTCTTCTCTCATTTAAAGTAGGAACCCTTATTAAAATTACAGCTAATCTGTGATAAAGATCCTCCCGGAACCTTCCTTCTTCCATCTCCTTTTTCAAGTCTTTGTTTGTGGCTGCTACTATTCTTACATCAACCGAAATATCTTTATCAGTTCCAACCCGCTGAATTTTATTCTCTTGTAGTGCCCGAAGTACCTTTGCCTGAGCAGATAGACTCATATCTCCAATCTCATCCAAAAAAATTGTCCCCTTATGAGCTGCTTCAAATTTTCCTGCCCTATCTTTTACTGCAGAGGTAAATGCTCCCTTTACATAACCAAAAAGTTCGCTTTCTATTAATTCAGAAGGGATTGCGGCACAATTAACCTCAATAAATGGACCTGTATTGCGCTGACTTTTTTGGTGAATCCAATGTGCCACTAATTCCTTACCTGTACCGTTTGATCCAGTAATTAGTACTCTGGCGTCTGTAGGCGCAACTTTTTCTATTATTTCTTTAATGGTACCAATTTCATTGCTTTCACCAATCATGTCATAGTTCTTCCCGACTTTCTTTTTTAGAATTTTATTTTCTATTACCAATTCTTTCTTGTCCAGTGCGTTTCGGACAGTTGTTAATAGTCTATTTAAATCTGGTGGCTTGGAAATATAATCAAAAGCTCCCAAGCGCATTGTATTCACCGCAGTATCTAAATCGCCGTGTCCAGAAATCATAATAAAAGGAATTTCCGGTTTCATTTTCCTTGCAGCAACAAGCACTTCTACACCGTCCATTTTTGGCATTTTTATATCGCAAAGTACCAAGTCATAATCTTCTTTTTTGACTAGCTCTAAACCCCGTAAGCCATCTTCTGCTTCTTCCACCCGATACGAATCGTTTTCTTCCGAAAGTATTTTTACCAACACTCTTCGAATAGCTGCCTCATCATCAATAACTAATATTTTTGACATAATTAATATTGTATTGTATTATATTCCTATTCTCACCCCTGTCCTGAAATATAGATTTTCTCGCTTGTTTAAGGCGAAGACTTCTTTCCTTTCTTCATCTCTCAAAACGCCATCCTGCCATATGGAACGTCCAAAAAAGCCATATATTGAAAAATCTTTGGTAAATTTATATTGATACCCCAAAGTTCCTAATACTACAATTGAAGAAACCGCTGAAGCAGAATCATTATCCGGTAAGATCAATCCGTTTTGAATATTGACATAATGACCATCTAATATTACTTCCGCTTGCAGCCAGTGTTTTTTCTTGATAATATATTTTAGCCCGTTTTTAGGAACCCCAAGTGTATATGTCCAATTAGGATGAAAGGCTTTTTCATAGAAAACAACAGGTAATGGTATCTGCACTACTGCCGCTGAATTATAAGATAACCCAAGTACAAGTTTATAGGGTTTGTCAATATTTTTTTTCTCCTTAAATGCCCCTGCTGTTATATTCAAAAAAAAGTCCTGATTTTGCCAACCATCTGTAAAATTAGAAGCAAGTCTAGGGGTAATTACGCCTATAAAACGCCAATCTTCGTTATAGGTATAGACATAAGCTAAATTTAAATCAATTACATGGAGATTTTGTATAGCATTTTCATTAAATGGTAATTCCCTACCAAAATCATATTCAATACCACTGTAATCAATACCAACTACAATAAAATCATCTGATTTTAATTTTAGAGGGACATTACCCAATACCTTAATTCGTGAGAACCCAACATCTGCAGATCCTCTTGGCATTGACATATACTCTGCTCTGAATATATCGGGACTTTGTCCAAAGCCTTGAGCCATTCCAATAATAAAAACAACATAACTATATAAGATTTTATTCATCTTTTTCAATAATTTTTAACTTCCAAAGGTATATCTCAATAGTTAAAAAAATACGTGCTAAGCCTTAAAAAACTACCTCATTTACTATCCGGTTAACCATAATTAAATAGCGAACAATAGATTGTGAATTATTATTTATTCAAATTGGTAGATTTAATTCAAAATAAAATGACAAGAACAAATAATCTGCTCTGATCCTAGGAGTGTTTATGACAGGTTTTTAATTCTTATACTTAATATTTTAACCACTTGAATAACTCCTTATAACTTGGTTTCTTTCCGTACATTAAAATTCCTACTCTATATATTTTGGCAGCAAGCCATACAATCCCTATAAAAGTGATTATTAAAAGTGAAATAGAAGTTATTAATTGCCAAACAGGTACGCCACCTTCTCCGATTCCGCCCGGTAAACGCATGAGCATAACTATTGGAGATGTGAGAGGAAATAACGAAAAGGCAACTGCTATGGATCCGTGAGGATTTCCAAAAACGGAGAAGAAGCCAACATAGATGGCTAACATTAAGGGTAAAATAATTGGAAAAATAAATTGTTGTGTGTCTGTTTCATTATCTACTGCTGCCCCTATAGCCGCATAGATGGAACTATAAATTAAATATCCTAGGATAAAATAGATTACAAAAAAACAAATCAGCATGCCCCACGGAATTTTAAAAAGTTCTTGAGCATAAATTTGCATGGTTTCATTTCCTGCTGGTAATTGAGACATATGCGCCATACCACCTCCGGGTAGTGCCGGATTACTAGTTAAGCCGGATGGATCTATGTCAAAAATAAAAGTAACCACCAAAAGCAGTAATGACGCTGAAACAATCCAAATTGTAAACTGAGTAACCCCGGCCAAGGAGGTGCCTATAATTTTTCCCAACATCAGCTGAAAAGGTTTTACAGATGATATAATTACTTCTATAATCCTACTTGTTTTTTCCTCTATAACACTTCGCATTACAAAGCCACCATAAATAATGATAAACATCATAATTAAATAGCCAAAACCTCCTCCTATAAATGCCTTTATTTCATTAATTCCCTTTATGTTCTGCTGCCCTGAAAAGGTGGCCGTATTCATTTCATAATTTCCATCTACTGTAGCAAAGTCTTCTGTGGATACTCCCAAATCTTGAAGTCGCTTTTGACGTAGTCGTGTTTGAAAAATATTTTCTACCTTATCCAAAATTGAAGTACTTGGAGCCTCCTTCGTGTAAAAAAATGACCTACTTGCGACCAACTCTAAATCGGTTTCGTCAGGGATGTAAACTAAACCATAAAGGCCCATTTTTAAAGTTGAATCTTTAGCAGTTTCCAAATCGATTCCTTTGAAATTTACAAAAGAGGTTTTTTCGGTCGAGAGAAAATCATTTTGAAGATAATCGCTTTCATTTAAAACTCCTATAACCCGTTTTTCGCTGTCATTAACCTTAGTTAAAAATGCTATAAGTACGACCATCCCAACCATAAGGATTGGGCTTAAAAAGGTCATTATAACAAACGATTTATTACGAACCTTCGCAAAATATTCACGTCTTATAATTAGTCCTAATTTACTCATTGTTGCTGCTTTGAACATTGTGTATAAATATTTCATTTGCAGTTGGAATATTTTCTTTAAAATGATTAATGTTCCCTAAAGTAGCTAGATACCCCAAAAAACTACCGGTATCATTGGTGGGAAGCTTTACAGTAAAGTCTAATTGATTTTCTGAGGGAGTATGGTTAATCTTTGTTAAGGTAAACTTAGATTTCAAATCATTCAAAGGCAAAGTTCCATTTGCCAATTCCAGTCCTACTTCAAAACTATTGTTTTTATATGCCTTTTTAATATCGGACAATTTACCGTCTAAAATTTTCTCTGATTTATGAATTAGTGCAATGTATTCGCATAATTCTTCTACAGATTCCATTCTGTGGGTAGAGAAAATAATGGAAGTTCCATCATTTTTAAGCTTGAGAATTTCGTCTTTAATTATGCTTGCATTTATAGGGTCAAAACCACTGAAAGGTTCATCAAAAATAAGTAATTTAGGTTTGTGCAATACAGTAACAATAAACTGAATTTTTTGGGCCATCCCCTTAGAAAGTTCTTGAATTTTCTTGTTCCACCAATCTCCAATCTCAAATCTATCGAACCAAAAATTTAAACGCTCCTTGGCCTCCGATTTACTAAGTCCTTTTAATTGCGCCAAATAAAGAACCTGCTCACCCACTTTCATGCTTTTGTACAATCCTCTTTCTTCCGGGAGATAGCCTATTAAAGAAATATGATGTGGAAGCAGTGGCTGCCCATCAAAAAAAATTCTGCCTTGGTCAGGATATGTTATTTGATTTATAATTCGGATTAAAGTTGTCTTGCCGGCACCATTGGGACCTAACAAACCATAAATACTATTTTTAGGAATTTCCAAAGATACTTTGTGCAGTGCCACATGGTCACCGTATTGTTTGGTAACCGCATCAGCAACTAAAATATTATTCATTCATGCAATTTTTTCAAAGATATAGAATTGCTTTAAAAGACGTTTGCCTTTTATTAAAAAACAAAACCCACCCTTAACGAATTAAGGATGGGAAAAAAATTGCTATGAAAAAGAAAATTAATATTGGTCTCCCAATATTAGTTCAAATATACACTTTTTATTTAAATATAAAAGTATATCTGTTTAAGAGAACATATCTTTAACTTTTTCAAAGAAAGATTTATCTGATTTTTCCGGTTTAGGAAGAAAATTTTCATGTTGCTGCATCCGTTCAAAAAAGTCTCTTTGTTCTTTAGTAAGCTCTTTTGGAGTCCAAACATTTACGTGAACCAGTAAATCTCCAGCTCCATACCCATTAAGACTTGTAATTCCCTTTCCTCTTAGACGAAGTATTTTCCCGGATTGCATTCCAGGTTCCAACTTTATTCTAACCTTACCGTTAACGGCATCTATTTCTTTAGAGGTACCCAATACGGCCTCAGAAATACTTACATACAAATCATAATGCAAATTATCTCCTTCCCTTTTTAATGTTTCATGCTCTTCTGTTTCAATGGCCACTATTAAATCTCCCGGAACACCATTACCGGGTGCATCATTTCCTTTTCCGGGAACCTTTAACTGCATTTCACTTTCTACACCACCTGGTATTTTAATGGAAACGGTTTCTTCACGCAAAACAAGACCTTGTGCATCTGCATCATGTGGTCGTTTGTCAATAATTTGCCCAGTTCCGGAACAGTTGCTACATGCAACCGCAGTCTGCATTCTTCCTAAAATGGTATTGGTAATCTTTGTTACCTGACCTGCCCCATTACAAGTAGAACATGTTTTATAAGTAACACCATCGGCCTGAACTTTCCTGCGAACTTTAACTTTCTTTTCTACTCCATTGGCTACTTCCTCTAAGTTAAGCTTTACACGAATTCTAAGGTTACTCCCCTTGACTCTCCTTTGGCCACCACCACCAAATCCACTGAAACCACTAAATCCCCCACCAAACGCACCCCCAAAAATATCTCCAAACTGACTGAAGATATCTTCCATATTCATGCCACCTCCACCGAATCCATTTCCACCTTCAAATGCAGCATGCCCGTACTGATCGTAACGCGCTTTTTTATTAGGATCACTCAACACTTCATAGGCCTCTGCTGCTTTTTTGAACATTTCCTCTGCCTTAGCATCTCCGGGATTCTTATCTGGATGGTATTCGATGGCTTTTTTCCGATAGGCTTTCTTTATCTCCACCGCTGAAGCACCCTTGTTTATACCAAGGATATCATAATAATCTTCTTTCATCTGTTAACCTTCATTTGTTTTTGGTCATGGTTTGATTGTTCTTAACGCAGGGTTGAACTTCGCTTCTAAATTCAGCTTTGTTTATCAAGGTGATTGTTATTAGCTTCTCTTAGTTACCGACAACCACTTTTGGGTGGCGAATTATTTTATCTCCCAGTTTATAACCTTTTTCAATCACATCTATAATTTTACCCTTTAATTTCTTATCCGGTGCCGGTATTTGGGTAATAGCTTCATGAGCATCTGCATCGAATGTGTCACCTGCATTAGCATCTACTTCTTGTAGTCCTTTGCTTTTTAAAGTTTCCTTTAATTTATTGCTAATAAGTTCTATACCCGTGAACAAAGTCTTATCATCCCCTTTGGAAAGTTCTTTTAAAGCTCGTTCAAAATCGTC
>CAYTDS010000060.1:0-11034 GCA_964436555.1 uncultured Flavobacteriaceae bacterium
TTAGTAATGTGATGGTTTGTCGTTTTGTTGAGAATTATTTTTTTGACTTTTTTACTGCGATCAATGGAAATCGGGAGGAAGGAGAATCTTACATAAACATCTGGTAATAGGAGTTGTTTCCTCGTTCGTAACAAACATCTACCTAGTCAAGATGCTTCTCTTCGCTCAGCATGACAATAACATAGTTTTTTACCTTTTTGTCATTCTGAACACAGTGAAGAATCTTACGTACACCTCAGGCTACCGGCTTTGTTTCCTGTTTACTTAGCATCATCAAAACCATCCAGATACTTCGCTCTGCTCAGTATGACAATATCGGGGGATTAATGACAATAGGATGGTTTTATATCAATTTACAATTTTGTCATTCTTAACGCTGTGAAGAATCTTAAGTACATGTAAGCCTTCCAGTCGTGTTTCCCCTTTTGTTTGTGGCATCACTACTATCAAGATACTTCGCTCTACTCCGTATGACAATACTATTGTTTTTTACCCTTTGTCATACAAACCCGTTACTCGATTGTACTTATGCTGATAAAAATCATGTTACATTTGAAGGGATTCCATTAGTTTGGTTTAAAGGAAATTATCATTCATTCCCTATAAGAAAATGTACATTACGCTAATTGTCATTTACTCGCTCCTTGCTATATCGCTGGTGATTAGTTTATTGTTAAATGGTGTACGTCCATCTAAAACCCTCGCTTGGTTATTGGCCATTTTTACCATTCCGGTTGGCGGGATTTTGCTCTACCTTATGCTGGGAAGAAATCGGCGAATACACCGCTTAAGTGATTTAAAAGAGCACGAACTGATAAAAGCGTATTTAGAAACCCAAACAAATATTAATTGGAAAAAAATTTATCCTAAAAATTCCAAGCACTTTCGAGGATTATCCCATTTGATACGTAAAAATTCTGGGAATCCACCAACATCCGGGAATCATTTAATAATCCTTGAAGATGGAAAAAGCACCTTCGAAGCTATTTTTAAAACCATTGAAAATGCCTCGAAATACATCTATGTGCAATACTATATTTTTGAGGATGGAGATTTGGCACAGCATTTATTTGAGTTATTCGAGAAAAAAATAAAAGAGGGGGTACAGGTAAAAATCATTTATGATGGTATTGGCAGCTTTTCTTTAAGTAAAAAGTACATTCGAAGTCTTAAAGCTATTGGGGTAGAAGTCTATCCCTTTCTACCTTTTAAATTGGGCCGATTCCTATCTTCCCTAAACTACCGGAACCATAGAAAAATAATTGTTATCGACGGAGAAATTGCCTTTACAGGGGGAATCAACATCGCGGATAAATATATAAAAGGGGATGCCGAACTAGGCATATGGCGAGATATGCACGTCCAAATCACAGGACCTGCCGCAAAACAATTGGAATCGGTGTTTCTAATTGATTTATTTCTTGCTTCCGGAGAGAAAAAAGTGTTAGAAACCGCATCAACTGTAAAAGAAAAGGACTTTGGATCTAAAATCGTACAGATTGCTCCCGGTGGACCGGATGATTATTTTTCCACGATTGGACAGACGTATTTTTATATGATAAGCAATGCCAAGGAATATATTTACATCACCAATCCTTATGTTATTCCCGGGAGTCCCCTATTAGAAGCATTACAGGTAGCTGCTTCCAGCGGTGTAGATGTGCGACTTCTAATTTCCGAAAAAGTTGATAGTAATTTAGTGAAATGGACCGTAAGATCCTATTTTGAGTCATTGCTAAAAGCCGGGGTTAAAATTTACCTTTTCCCCGATGGTTTTTTACACAGCAAAACTATTGTGTTGGATGACGAAATTGTATCGATAGGAACAGCCAACCTGGACATTAGAAGCTTTGAACAAAATTATGAAGTAAACGCCATTATATATGACACTGATTTTGCAGTTCATCTAAAAGCTTATTTTTTGAACGACTGCAAAAAAAGTAAAACAGTAGATTACGCTGTACATAAAAATAGACCCTTTAGGGACAAACTTAAAGAAGGTGTAGCTAAAATTTTTAGTCCGGTTTTATAAACCTAAACTTTAATCCCATAGTTCATTTGAACTCTTTTTACCCATAGCCCAACAGTCTATGTTGTAAAAAGTAATTTCCCCAATATTAGTAAGTGCTTCCTTGGTTAAATACCCCTGATGTGGCGTAAGGAGTACATTTGGTAAACGTAATAGTTTTTGTAATTGAGAATCCTGAATTCCGGTTTTAGAATTATCCAAAAAAAACACTCCTTTTTCAGTCTCATATACATCTGTTGCATAACCCGAAGCGGTATTATTTTCCAGATGTTCTATAAGATCTTTTGTTTTCACTACCGCTCCCCGAGCCGTATTGACCAGGAGTACGTCTTTTTTCATTAAGTCCAAAAGGGTTTTATCAATAAGATAGTGCGTGTCTTGTGTAAGCGGTATATGAAGGCTTATAATGTTCGCTTCAGAGCATATTTCTCTAAATGTTTTATAGGTAACACCATACTTATCCACTAAAGAATTGTCAGGATATAAATCATGAGCTAAGATCTTACAGCCAAATCCAGCCATAATCTTAATCATTACTTTGCCTATGCCTCCTGTACCTATAATCCCAATGGTCTTTCCGTTTAAATCAAATCCTATCAGTTTGTCTTGTGTAAAGTCGTAAGCCTGACCCTGATTTGCTGCTAAAACTACCTTTCGGTTTAGCGCCAAAAGCAGCGCCACAGCATGTTCCGCAATGGCATATGGAGAATAGTCAGGAGCGTTGGCGACTTTAAAACCAATGCGTTTTGCCGCCTCAATCTGAACGTTATTATAGCCTGCAGAACGAAGGGCAATATACCTTACTCCAAGTTCCCATAATTTTTCCAACACTATCAGAGAGGCATCGTCACCGGAAAATAGTACTATAGCTTCGAAACCAACTGCCTGTATTGCAGTTTCGGAATCTAGAGCATCACGAGTGTACGCTATTTTATGTTCCTTTTTATTAGCCCTTTCAAGAAAGGGAATTTCAAAATTCTTTGCGCTGTACAATAGTATTTTCATGGATTTGTATTGACTTTTCTTGCGTTATTTCTTTCTAAAAATTAAATCTTGTTCTTCCAGAGCAACCACCACCAATTTTATGTAATCATCGACCGCCTTATTGATTTTAACCGGATCTGTAACAGCTATAGCTCCCCTCCAAATAAGCTCCTTCTCCTTGTCTACACATATGCAGTACAAGGACGTTTCTGCATTGTAAACCGTATACTGTCCGTAATAGTCCGAATCATAATAAATATCCTGGTGAGTAAGATAATCTTCCCTAAACCTTCCATAGTAAGTATCTAATTCGGTCATCCGTTTTAAAAACGTTCGTTCGTTTTCTGAACCTACAACTTTGGTAAATAAAATTGCATCAAAACCCTTATCCAATAACTGCTGTTCCACCCGTGCAATCTCTTCATCAGATTTTTCTGAGGCAGTAAATTTAACGTCGAACAAGTCAATGCTACGCATCGCGTCTACTCCTCTTTTGGTAAACTCCTTTTGCAGCTTGGTTTCAAATTGTTCACGCGTTTCGTCGTTTTGAGTCATCCCTACTACGAGCACTTTATCTGCATGAAACAAAACAATTTCGGGGTTTTTCCAATTGTGAACCAACTGGGTATATGAGCATCCGGTGAGTAAAAATGTTAGAAAGAGCAGTGTTTTATACATAGGAGTTTTTTTGAAATTTATTATGAAAAATGTATCTCAATAGAAAAATAAAAATCTAAACACCATTTATTAAGGTTTTCTCTTTTTCAAAATACCTCCGGCATAATTGAAAATTTCTGCTTTTAGATCTTGAAAATCTTCATTGCAAGTTACCATTAATGCTTTAATTTTTTCATGCTCTTGGTAATAGGTTGAATCACACATACTATCTCTACAGTCTAATATACCACCAAGCTCGTTTTCATATTTGGTAATTCGCTTATGGACTTCATTTCTAGCGCTTTTCATCTTTTCCAGTCGCTGCCTATAATCCTGTAACCGTTCAAATAAATTGGGTGTAGTAGGTTCAAAAACATAGGCGTTTAAAAGGCGTTCTAAAAAAAGGATTTCATCTCCCATAAATTGTAATGAAGATTTTAATTGCCGGGTATGCCTATGCAATTCTTCCATTTTATTCTTTTGGATTTCCAAAATCTCAGTGTCTTTGCTTTGCATGGATACTGTTTTAAATTGTAAAACTAGGACTTAATGTTTGCATAGAAAATGATATGTATCATTTTAAATTGGGATCTCCACTACCTGATACAATTTAGGAATCATTATATTCCAACCATAGGAGTCTTTTAATTTTACTCTGAACGCGTCTAACGCAGTTGGTTCTCCATGAATCAAAAATACCTTTTCAGGTACATTTTTAATAGCACTTAACCAATCTAATAATTCGCCTTGGTCTGCGTGGGCGGAGAGGCCCTCCAAATGGGCAACTACGGCTTTTACACTGTAGTATTTTCCAAAAAGTTTAAGCTCATGGGCACCTTCCAACAATTGTCTTCCACGAGTACCTTCAGCCTGATAGCCCACCAGTAAAATGGATGTATTTGGTTTGTCTAAAAAATGCTTTAAATAAGTAAGGACTCTGCCTCCGGTTACCATGCCGCTTCCGGCAATTATAATTTTAGGTCTTTGGTCATCAATAATCTCCCATGTTTCCTTGTAAGAACTCACAATATGAAAATGCTTGCACATAGCTTTGTACTCCTTTAAAGGTAGTCTATGCCAATCCGGGAACTGTTCAAAAACAGAAAGTACATTAGTACCCATTGGGCTATCTACGATAATAGAAATACCCGGGATGCTATTTCTCTTATACAACTGCCATAAGCGATACATTAGGGATTGTAACCGCTCCACAGCAAATGAGGGTATAATTAAATTGCCCCTGTTGGCTATTGTTTTGTTTACAAGTTCTATGAGCATTTTATCAATGTCTTCCGCCGGATGCAATCTATTACCATACGTACTCTCAAGAAATATATAATCTGCCCAAAGTGGTTTTTCCGGAGGAAACAAAAGCAAATCTTCCTTTCTCCCTATATCTCCTGAAAATAGAAAAGTTTTCCCAAACAGCTCCAGACTTATGGAGGTAGCACCGATTATATGCCCATTATAATTAAATTTAATCTTACTATTCGCCGATAAAGGAATCCACTCATTCAGCTTCTTGACTTGGAATAAATGTATTGTCCGTTCTGCCTCTTCCAAAGTATAAAAAGGTAAGGCCTGTTCATGTTTACTATACCCTTCTTCATTTGCTTTTGCTGCTTCCTCTTCATGAATCCTGGCACAGTCCCTTAGGATAATTGTAGCAATAGCAAGGGTTGGTTCGGTGCCTATTATCTTTCCTTTAAATCCCTCCTTTACTAGTCTTGGTAAATACCCGGTATGGTCCAAATGTCCATGAGTTAAAAGTATTACATCTATCCGGGAAACATCAATTGGTAAAGGATTCCAGTTAAGTTCCCTGAGTTCCTTTAATCCTTGAAACATCCCACAATCTATCATAAGACGTAACCCGGGAGTTTCCAGATAGAATTTTGATCCTGTTACTGTATGCGATGCACCTAAAAAATGGATTTTTATTTTTCGCATGGCTTATGTATTGGCAGTACAAAGCATTCTTATTTCAGTCGTTATTTTTTCTTTTCTAATATGAGAAATGCCCAAGTGATCAAGAAAAAATTTATCCTTCAAAAGTTGCTGACAAAGGACAACATCTCGTGCTAAGAGAAATTGCTTTTCCCTATTTGTTAGTAATGTGGAAACCGTTATTGGATACAAACCAAGTTTATCAATTCTATCTTTTAAACCATTGCCTTTTGGAAAATCCCAGCTTAGTAAATACAACCCAATACACCTTCCGTAGGTTACCGCATCTGCAGTAAACCGGGTATTGGTAACAACCCAGCCCGAATCCAGAACCTTTGTATGTTGCTTAGCTCCCTCCCAATGACTTTTAAGATCTCTAAATCGGGAATTAATATATAGAGGTACTTTTACATTGCAATTGCGACCTTCTTCGCTATGAAATTTACATTCAATAATGCTTATTTTATTATTCTTTTCGGCAAATACATCTATTTCGTGGGTTACACAACTTCCATCCATAACTCTACCTACTGTAGTGGTATAGCCGGAATGTTGCAAAAGTGCTGCAATAAATCTTTCAAACGGATAACCGGTAGGTCCTAATTCATAAATGGCCTTTTTCAGTTTATATTTAGATGCAAAGAGTGCCTTGTGCTCCTTGAGCAGTACAAAGGCCCTGTTGTAAATTTCCTTAGTGGAAATCCCCTGGTAAACTTCGTCTTTTAGTTGTTGGACTATCTGATTTACCACCTCCCTATTTGCCCCACTTCGCAATAAAGATCCTCTTAACTTGTCCATAGAAAATTTTACCCTTTCTCCGGAAGATTTAATAATGTCTATATTCAATTCCATGCTCATTAAGTAATGAATAAAAGGTGTAATTGCACCAGTTAATCCCATTTAAAGATAACTAAAATAAAAGTTGGACTCTTTATTTAAGGTATACATTGTAATTGAAATACGGCTATCCAAAAAGAAAACCCCGGATACAAGTACCAAGGATTTTCTATTAACCAACTAACTATTTTTCGGCTTAAATGAATTGCTGTTTGACGTTAACCTTTAAATTGTATCCTATCTATTTTAATTTTAACATTCCGGAACATTTGCTTACAACTATTCCGTTCAAAATATTTTTTTTTACTGTCCAAAACCTCTTTTGAGGATAGCCCTGCATTTATAATTCATTAATTGCCAAGATGGGAATCTTGGAATGATATCCTACTTCCTTAACCAAGGGTTTGGATAACATACTTCCAAAAAATCGATGTTTTCTGTTGATAAATGCCAGCATATCACTGTCCCTGCTTTCAATAAATGCCCCAATTCCTCTATGAACTTTAATATTGCTAAGGGTATGAAAGCCGTGGTCAACTTTTTGCAAAATAGATTGCAAAAGCGCTTTATTACTTTCTTGAGTTTTGCTCAAATTTGCTTCTTCCTCAATGTGAAGTATTCTTATAGAAGCAGCATTCAACTTTGCTATTTCAATCAAGTAGTTAAGAGTTCTTCTTTTAAAACTTGTTTTATAATCTGTGGGAAATACAATCTCCTTTAATGAAGAAAAGGTATAGCCAGAAGGAATGGCCAATACGGGACATTCTGTGACTTCTTCCATGACCGCTACGGCATTGGTTCCAAAAATAACCGACTTAGTGCCCGTAGCTCCTTTTGTTCCCATGATAACTATATCAATATCTTTTTGGGCAATACTATGCTTAATACCATACACCAATGAATTGTAAGTGGATATTGTGTGATAGGTATGTTTAGGGTTTTGTTCGGTTCTATCTAACACTTCCATTAGCTTTTCAAAACCTTCCTCTGAGGCCTTTCTGGATGTTTCAAACCCAACCTCCCCGGGTTCCGGAACCATCATATTATCTATGGAGTAACCATTTACAGTAAATACATTTAGAAAGTAAAAATCACAAGGAAGATGCTTATAAAGCTGTAAGGCATAGCGAATTGCATTGAATGCATTTGCCGAAAAGTCAGTTGGCAATAATACTCTTTTTTCCATGATGATTTTATTTGTTTGAAGTGTAAATTTATGTCGATGTAATACGCTAAACAATGACAATTATCATTCAATTGCGGGTAATACCATTAAGGGTATATCCAAATTGAATACTATCTTTTTGATTATTGGCTCAATAAAAAGTCGTTCCAAAAATGTATGTTTGTTCTGAATCATAACCACTACATTTATCTTGTTAGCGGATCGAAAAGTATTGATTCCTGAAATAATGTCTTGATCGGCTTCATCATGAAAAAAACGATTTACAGTACCCAACATGCGCAGTAATTTTGCTTTATTATCCAATTGGGTAGCAGATAATCCGTCCGGACTAGTAATATGTAGCACATGGAGCGTTGTGTCATGTTCCTTAACTAAATTTAATAAACCTTCGAGGAGTTTTGATGTATAGTTAACTTCATAATCTGTTGGAAACAAAATTGCTTTGGGTTCAAGGTATTTAAAGTCAGAAGGAACGGCTATGACCGGACAATTGGTTTTTCTAATAACATTAACTGTATTAGTTCCCAAAATAATATCCGTAGCTCCTGTGGCACCTTGGGTTCCCATAACAATCAGGTCTATTTTCTCTTCTGCCGTGGTTTCTGAAATCTCCTCAACCAGGGTATTAAAAGCAGCACGAAGTTTGAACGTATGTTTGGGATTTTTAAAATCCGTTTCTATGCGGTGTTGCAATTTTTGTAATTGCTCCATAACATTTACCTGATAAATGTCTCCTAAGCCAATTTGCCCAGGACTATGAAGTATATACTCAGCTTGATAAATGGCAGGAGTATAACTATGCAAAATATAAAAAACGCAGGTCTCATTTTTAAAAAGGAGCAACGCATATTGAACTGCATTATAAGCATTATCAGAAAAATCTGTGGGCAGTAGTATTTTTTTCATGGTACACTAATTTTAGTGGTTTATCTGGCTAAGTTTTGCAAAATCAAGAACGGTATTTTAACATGAAGTCCAATAGTATCAATTGTGGACTTGTCCAACATAGTCTCCAAAAAGGAACGTCTTGAGTTCACCATTACCAACATATCTATCTTATTATGTAGGATATATTTGGTAATAGCCATGGTTTTATTTTTCTCTTTTGTAGTTTCAAATTCTAATCTCGGTTTTAGCAATCCTGCCTTTAAAAATGCGTAATTATCCTGTTGCCTTAGAGATAGTTTTTCCGTGGCATCTATGTACAACATATAAACCGTACATTTAAAAGAACCCGTAAGCTCGCTGACCAATTTCAATTCTCTTTTTTTGTAGGGAACCATGTAATTCGTTGGAAATAGAATTTTCTTAGGAGCTTGGTATTTGTAGCCTTCAGGGATACCTAAAACCGGACAATGTACATATTTTAGGACCTCTAAAGTGTTGCTGCCAAAAGTAATTTTTCTGTCGTTGGTTTTTCCTCTTGTTCCCATGACAACAATATCCATATTTTCCTGATTCACTATTTCATTTACTTCATCTACTAGAGAACCAAAGACAGCAATTGTTTTATAAGAATGTTTGGGATTTGGGGAATAGGTTTTTATATCAGTTGCGATTTGCTGTAATTTTTTCTCAGAATTCTGTAGGGTTGCCTCTTTTAAGTCTTCCAAAATACTCCGAGACATAGCTACATCTTGCCTATAGACCTCATCTGCAAAGGCATGCATAATAAAAAATTCACTTGTTTCATACTTAAAAATCTGGCAAGCGTATTGCAATGCATTATATGCATTTTCCGAAAAATCCGTAGGAATCAAAACCTTGCGCATACCTGTTATTTAATTTGTGATTAACGGGCAAATTAGGAATTCTACCTGTAGAATACCATGATATTGGTCAGTTGCAAAAATTGGATGAATTATTACTTTTACATTTTTAAACTTGTTCCATGAAAACCAGTTTTGCTTCCATACTAGATTCAGAAAACCCAGTGCTTGTAGACTTCTATGCAGACTGGTGTGGTCCTTGTAAGGTTTTGGCCCCGGTACTTAAACAGGTTAAGGAGAATTTAGGTAATAATATAAAGATTATTAAAATTGATGTTGACAAGAATCCGGCTTTAGCCAATAAATATAATGTTCGTGGTGTTCCCACTTTGATTTTATTTAAAGGCGGAAAACCGGTTTGGCGTGAGTCAGGAGCACTTCAAAAAAACACTATTTTAGCCGCTTTACAACCCTTTCTGTAAGCCTTTGATTCATTCGTGTAGCACTAAAAAAGGTATTTTAGTATGATAACTTATCTCCTCTACGGCAGGTCTAAATAAAATACGCTGAAAGTAGTTCAGATTTTTGGCAACCATAGCAATCATATCTATTTCCCTACTCTCAGTAAAACATTGCACAGCGGCCTCAAGTTTTGTTCCTGATAAAAAGTGAAAACTATGTTCTATATCTTTTAAATAATCATGTAAAAAATCCTTGTTCTTTCGCTGTTCCGGCGTCAACTCATCATCATTCTTAGATATATGTAACATGCGAATTGTGGCTTTATTTATCAAGGCCATTTCAAGCAAGGATTCCAATACCCGCAAATCATAACCAATATGGTAGTCCGTTGGAAAGGCAATCTCTCTTGGTCGCTTAAAAACTGCATTTTCCGGTACCGCCAAAAGGGGACATTTAACTTTGGTGATAACATCAGCTGTGTTGCTTCCCAAAGCAATTTTTTTTAATCCTGTTGCCCCTTTGGTGCCCATAAGAATTAAGGTAATTTTTTTCTCTGTGACTTGTTTGCGAATTGCGTCAATAAAAAAATCACAAGCTGCCAAAGTAACAAAAACGTGTTTGCTGTTTAAAGGAAGTTTTTCTATTCGTTGTAACATCTTTTGCAAAAGCATTTCGCTCTCTTTTAAGATTGTTGCTTCAATAATTTCGGGGGCAACAATTAGAGTTGTCTCCGTTCCGGAATACACTGTTGTGGGATTTACATGAAATAAATAAAAGGTGCATTTTGTTCTTTTTAGCAACGCCAATCCGTATTCAATGGCATTCCATGAGTTTTCAGAAAAGTCTGTTGGTATAAGAACATGTTTCATGTTGCTCTGAATCAGTTTTAAAGTAGGTAAAAGTAAAATACCTAAACTGACGACAAAATGACTATTGTCATGTCGCCTGATTTCTAACATGTAGTTGATTAATTTTTAGTAAACATTGCGTAACCCCTCCGTATCCAAAATGGTAATATTACGGTCTTCTATTTGGATTAAGCCTTCTTTCTTAAAACTGGACAATGTTCTTATTAACGTTTCAGTTGCCATTCCAGCAACACTGGCAAGATCACTGCGTAGAATATGTAGTTTTCCTTCGGAGTCCTTTTGTAACTTTTCTGCAAATTTAATAATCGTATTTGCAGTTTTCCTACGTACGGAACCATAGGCCATTTCCAGTAA
>CAYTDS010000061.1:0-1270 GCA_964436555.1 uncultured Flavobacteriaceae bacterium
GACACATCGAAATCGAATTCCAATCCAAACATTAATCCTCTTCCTTTTACTTGTTTTATTTGAGGAATTTCCTTTGCCTTTTCCAGAACATATTCAAACATTTTTTCGGCATTCTGAACTAACCCCTCTTCCTCAATAACCTCTAAAACGGCCAGAGAAGCTGCACAAGCGAGATGGTTTCCACCAAATGTGGTTCCTAACATCCCGTAAGATGCCTTAATGCTGTCATGAAGTAATACACCCCCAACCGGAAAGCCATTACCCATTCCTTTTGCAATGGTGATAATGTCCGGTTCTATGCCATGATGCTGAAATGCAAAGAATTTTCCGCTACGCCCGTAACCAGCTTGAACCTCATCAGCAATTAAAACAACTTCATTTTCTTTGCAAAGCGCTGCTATTTTTTGATAAAAGTCGGCTGTGGGCTGATCTAAACCCCCAACACCTTGAATAGCTTCCAAAATCACCCCACAGACATCTCCTTTTCCAATTTCTTCTTCAAAAGCTGCAAGGTCATTAAAAGGTAAAAAAGTAACTTTTTGTTGTTTGTTGATAGGGGCGTTGATTTTTTCATCATCCGTTGCAGCTACAGCGGCAGAAGTCCTTCCGTGAAAACTATTCTGAAAAGCGATTATTCTTGATTTACCCGTGATAAAAGAAGCCATTTTTAAAGCATTCTCATTGGCTTCAGCCCCAGAGTTGCATAAAAAAAGATTGTAATTCTCGCAGCCGGATAATTGACCCAATTTCGCGGCTAATTCCTGCTGAATAGGGCTTTGAACTGCATTGCTGTAAAAACCAATCTTATCCAATTGATCCTTAATCCGCTTTACATAGTGTGGATGGGAATGCCCTATGGAAATCACGGCATGTCCCCCGTACAAATCCAAATATTTTTGACCAGTATCATCTGTAACCTCAACACCTTCAGCCGAAATCGGGGTTACATTATATAAGGGATATACATCAAATAAATTCATTTTTAAGATTTTTTGATTTGATTGATTTTTTCGAAAGAGGCCACCAATCCTTTTATCAGTGAAGAACTTAGTCCTTGGTGTTCCATTTCATTAAGACCTTCTATGGTGCATCCTTTTGGAGTGGTTACTCGATCTATTTCCTTTTCAGGGTGACTATCAGATTCTATCAGTAGAGCTGCTGCTCCATTACACGTAAACATGGCCAATTCCTGAGCTTCTTTGGCATCAAATCCCAACTGTATGGCACCTTGGGTGGTAGCTCTGATTAATCGCATCCAAAAGGCAATGCC
>CAYTDS010000061.1:1370-2898 GCA_964436555.1 uncultured Flavobacteriaceae bacterium
GCTTCCTTGTTATCAGTAGTTACCGTAACATTCCCGTAGTTTTCAAACTCTTTAATACTTTCAATATTCTTCTTTGTAAGATACATAGAAGTTGCGCCGTTACTTTGCAAAATCCCCTTTGCAATAGACAATCCTAAATTCCCGGTACCGATTATAGCTATTTTCATAATTCTAGTAGTTAGTAAAGCGTACTAAGTAAAAAGTACCAAGTTTTTTTATAAATATTATACATTGAGTGTATTTACTGTTTCAATTTTTAAGGATTTCAAAAAATACGTTGTAATGATTTCCATGTTCTCCAGTCTCTTAATACTTGGTCTCATTACTCAATACTATTCCACTCTAAAAAACGCCTGCCTTTAAATGTAATCCCTCTGTTTCCTCAAAACCCAACATTAGATTCATGTTCTGTACAGCTTGTCCCGATGCCCCTTTCAATAAATTGTCTATGGCCGATGTAATTAGGAGTGTATCTCCATGCTTAAGCACGTGAACATGACATTGATTGGTGTTTACTACCTGTTTTAAATTAATAGTTGCTTCTGATACTTGCGTAAATTTAGCATCAGCATAGAAATCTTGATACAACTGAATTGCTTCTGATTCCGAACCCTTAAAATGGGTATAGGCAGTCACAAAAATTCCTCTTGGAAAATTGCCTCTATTTGGAATAAAAAATAGTTGACCACTTTCTTTTTGCAAAGAATGTAAACTTTCAGTTATTTCTCCCAAATGTTGATGGGTGAAGGGCTTATACCAAGATACATTGTTATTTCTCCAGCTGAAATGAGAGGTTTCAGTCAGGCCCGCACCGGCCCCGGTACTTCCTGTCACTGCATTAATATGCACTTCATTTTGAAGCAACTGTGCTTTTGCCAGTGGTAAAAGTGCCAGTTGGATAGCAGTGGCAAAGCAACCCGGATTGGCAATGTGGTTTGCATTCGCTATTTTATTACGCTGCAGCTCCGGAAGACCGTAAATAAACGTCTTACCGTTATGTACCGCATCTTTTTGTAGCCTGAAATCATTGCTTAAATCAATAACTTTAGTGGATGCTGAAAATTGATGCTCCACAAGAAATTGGGTCGAATTGCCATGACCCAAACATAAGAAAACAACATCTACCTTTAAATTTAGGGTATTTGTAAATTCCAAATCTGTTAATCCCAAAAGATCGGGATGCGCAGCGTGTATTTTCTTTCCAGCCCTTGTGGTACTAAAAACAAAATCGATTGAGGCTTGTGGATGGTTTAGCAATATTCGAATTAATTCACCACCCGTATATCCTGAACCTCCAATGATACCAACTTTAATCATCGCTTTGGTTTACATGATTGTATATTTTCCCGGGATTGGAAAGAATTTTAATAAATCCCTTTGCATCGTCCGCAGTCCAGCCTTTATTCATTTCACCATAACTTCCAAAGGAAGCATTCATCAAATCGTGCTCTGAACTTATTCCGTTAAGTTCAAATCGATATGGATGTAAGGTTACAAACACGTCTCCTGAAACATTTTTTTGGGTATC
>CAYTDS010000061.1:2998-11021 GCA_964436555.1 uncultured Flavobacteriaceae bacterium
GTTTGGATTCCTGTAACTGGCTTGGGTAAGCAGAATCGGGTAAAGAGGAATGTGAGGTTAAGGTCTCCGTGCCTCCTACTGAAGTTCCCCATAGACCACGATTAATGGAATATTTTGCCTTTTCCCAGGAATAATCCACTCCATTTTTTTGCAAATATTCAATTTCTGCTTCACGGGAAAGTTTGTTATCCCGAATAGGGGTTATAATTTCTATTTCCGGTGCTATGATTTGAAAAATCATATCGAAACGTACCTGATCGTTTCCGGCACCTGTGCTGCCGTGGGCAATATACTTAGCCCCTACTTGCTTGGCGTAATTTACAATTTCTATAGCCTGAATAATCCGCTCAGCACTAACCGATAAAGGATAAGTATTATTTTTTAAAACATTTCCAAAAATAAGATACTTCACCACCTTATTGTAAAAGGTCTGTACTGCATCAATTGAAGTATACGAGGTAGCACCCAATTGAAGTGCTTTCTCTTTAATTGATGCAATTTCTTCTTTAGAAAAACCCCCTGTATTTACACTTACCGCGTGCACTTCATAGCCCATATCCTGAGATAAGAATTTTGCGCAGTATGAGGTATCCAATCCGCCACTATAAGCTAAAACTAATTTTTTCATGTCTCTATTTTTATTTCTTTTTAAAAAACAGATGTTCTTTAATACTTTTTAATCGTTTAAACGCTTTGGTGTTTAGTTTTTCTTTTTCCTTTTCTCCGTTTTTTACAGCAGGGTCATATAACATACCGGTGCAAAGACACATTTTCCTTTCTGTTCGGGTTAGAATATCAAAATTTTTACAGGTTTGGCAACCTTTCCAAAAATCGGGATCGTCGGTAAGTTCGGAAAATGTTACCGGTTTATAGCCCAGTTCGTAATTTATCTTCATTACGGCAAGCCCTGTAGTGATTCCAAAAATTTTGGCATTGGGAAACTTCTTGCGTGACAATTCAAAAATGGTCTTTTTTATTTCCTTTGCCAAACCTCTGTCCCTGTAATTAGGATGTACTATAAGTCCGGAATTGGCCACAAATTTCTCATGTCCCCATACCTCAATATAGCAAAATCCTGCAAAAGTATCACCGTCCAACGCAATAACAGCATTGCCATTTTGTAGTTTTTTATGAATATATTCAGGGGTACGCTTTGCAATACCTGTACCTCTGATTTTTGCAGATTCCTCTATAGTGTCGCAAATTATCTGCGCGTATTTAAAATGAGATTCATTAGCAATAACAATTTTCATTGAATGTTGCTTTAAGGATTAAAAATTGGATGTTGTTTGTAGCGAAAGTAGAAATGGACGCACCTATTTCCAAAATAAAGTTGCACCCTTACGGGCGACGACGAAAGGGAGTAAATGAAGCAACTAGAACTGCTGTTCTGTTTTTAAAAGAAATATGCGCTTTTTTATTCATTGCGTCGCAAAGGTATAAATTAAATTGAATGTTTGGGATGTGATACCCAATTTTTACAAAAAAGTAACTTTTTGTTATTTCTCTTAATTAGTTCATACGCCATTAATCCCAAAACCGTTATGTATTCAATAAGTAATATACCCAAGTTTTCTTTAAAATCGTTTTGTGAATATGCCCAATAGCTAATGAAGACTACTCCGGACCAAAGAAGGGCAAACCGATACTTAGTAAAGATACTTAGTAGTACTAAAAATGTAATATACCAAGGATGTACTGTAGTGGATAGGAAATAGTAACATGTCAGCACCCAAAACATAGAACCCAACACGCCTGATAATTTCCTGTTATCCCTTAAAAAAGTGAACAGCAATACCATAAAAATGATCAGATATGGAGAAAATTTTCCAAAACTTCGAATCAATACGTAACCCTTTACATCAAAATAGAGGGCTATTTGTTTTATCAAATTATAGAGTCCCGCATTAAATTCAAAATTGGAGAACCACAATCCAATGGTAGCTGAATAATTTGAAATAAAATCAGGTGAATAAAACGGTAGTAAAAGTAAAAAGCAAGAAACGCTCACAATTAGATAAAAACCAATACTTTTCTTAAATCCAAAATAGTTGAGGAAAAGGGGCAAAAAAAGTAATGGAATTAGTTTTACCCCAATAGAAAGTGAATAGAGTACAGCAGCCCATTTCCAATTATTAATAGACAATAAATATAGAGCCCAAACAAAAAAGAACAACATCACCCCTTCGAAATGAAGATTCCCGGTAAGCTCTATCAAAATAAGTGGATTTAAAAAATACCAAAATATAAGGTGCGGTGAAAGATTCAGATTTTTTAATAACTTTTTCCCAAAATAGAGTATCCCAACATCCGCCAATATAATCATCACTCTCATTACAATGATGCTTCCTAAAATACTTTTACCTGATAAGAAAACAGAAATTGCAAACAGCACTTGACTCAAGGGGGGATAATTAGAAAAGTGTTTTGCGCTCAACTCCCCCATCCCTTCGTGAAGTTCGCTGGCAAAGGGAATTAGAAATTCTTGATTTTTAATTAAACTATTGGGAACAAAAAGATAAGGATTGATACCACTTAGAATTAACTCTCCATCCCAGATAAATCTATAAAAATCTTGCGATAGATTGGGAAGCGCAAAGAGGAAAGTTAACCGAAAAAGTAGTCCTGCAAGGAATAAAAATTTAAAATTCCATTTCTCTAATTGAATAAGTTTGAAAGCAAAAAAAAACAACCCTGCAAAAAGGGTTATTAATTTTATAAAATCATTTCGCTCCAAATCATATGCAAAACCACTATAAAATATAATGCTTATAAGCACCATTACTATTGGTAATCTGTGAAGATTCCAAAAAGACAGCATAGTTATGCTTTGGCTAATAGCGATTTAAAGAAAACAAATCCAAATCCTAAGAATAACATAAAATGGAAAGGAAACAGACCAAAATCATTCAAAGGAACAGCACTGTACATTCCAAAAAGGAAATATAACATAAGAGCAGCCTCCAAAATCATATTGGGAGATAACTTTTTTGCCAGATATTTATTGCCTTTCCAACTATCTGTTAAGGCATTAATATTGAATTTCGGAGTGCGTACAAATTCACTTCTTTTTCCCATGTGACCTTCCAGAACAGCCATCGAATTATGTAAAGAAAATCCAAGGGCTATTGAGAAAAAAGTAAAGAAGAGTTTAATATAATCTACAAAGTTATCAAAACTGCTTCCTTGTATACTTTTGTAGGTAAACCAGTAACATACAAATAAAATAATAGTACTTACGATAAAGAAACTGGTAACTTCAAACAACCATCCCAAATGCGGAAACATATTTTTAATGTATAGCATAGGGATACTAAGAAAAGCCACTATGAAAACACATAGGAACATGGAACTATTTAGCAAATGCATAACACCATGAAATTTTGTTTTGAACGGAATATTTTTAGCCGCAATAACACTTAAAACAGTTTTTCTAAAGTTTTCTGCACCACCTTTATTCCATCGAAATTGCTGAGAACGAGCGGCACTGATTACCACAGGAAGCTCTGCAGGAGTCTCTACGTCCTCTAAATATTTGAATTTCCAATTCTTCAACTGGGCCCTGTAACTAAGATCTAAATCTTCGGTTAAGGTATCTCCTTCCCAATTTCCGGCATCAATAATGCAGGTCTTACGCCAAATACCTGCGGTTCCGTTAAAATTGATAAAGTGTCCTTTTGTATTTCTGCCTACCTGTTCTAAAGTAAAATGCGCATCCAAAGCAAATGCCTGTATTCTTGTTAATGTAGAATACTCTCTGTTGATATGTCCCCATCGGGTTTGTACAACTCCAATTTCTTCATCCTTGAAATAGATAACCGTTTTCTTTAACCAATCTGAAGAGGGAAGAAAGTCGGCATCAAAAATGGCAATGAATTCACCTTTGGCAATTTTTAATCCTTCTTTTAAAGCGCCTGCCTTAAAGCCTTCTCTGTTTTCTCTTCGTATATGTTGAATGTCTAATCCGGTTTCCTGTAAGAGACGTATGCGTTCTGCTGTATCATTTACTGAATCATCAGTAGAATCATCCAAAACTTGAATTTCTAATTTACTAGCAGGGTATTCAATTTTAGCGATATTTTCTAGTAAGCGCTCTACAACATATTCTTCGTTATAAATAGGGAGTTGAATAGTAACCATTGGAATTTCACGTGGATCCAAAAGATTAAATTTTGGAGCTACCTGATTTTTTTTCTTATTTCCTAAATAATTAACTAGAAGATTTAACTGTGCAAGACTGTAGAAAAATATTAATAATAGTGATATCGTGTAGATTGTGATGATAGAATAAACAAGTACTAGTTCCATATTATTTAACGCTATATTTAAAAATCCAACCTATTATTTTTATGCCTGCAAAGATAGTACCTTTTATCGTACCAGACACTTTTGAAACACCAATTCTTTTTTTATAACGCACTGGTACTTCGGTATATGTCATTTTTTTTTGTAAAACTTTTAATTGCATTTCAACTGTCCATCCATAGGTTTTGTCCTCCATTTGCAATTCTTTGAGTTTTTCATATTTAATAGCCCTAAAAGGTCCTAAATCTGTAAATTTTGCCCCAAAAAACAGCTTCATCAAAAATGTCGCCAACCAGTTTCCAAAAACCTGTTGCGGTGTCATTGAGCCACTCTCCCGCAAGTTTTTTTTTCTTGCTCCTACAACAAAATCTATGTTTTCTTCTAAAATTGGTTTAACAACTTGGGAAAGTTCTTCCGGATAGTCAGAATAATCCCCATCCATAAATACGATTATATCGGGTAGTTTGGATTGCTGGTCCACATAATTTATACCGGCCAAACAAGCATATCCATATCCCTTCCTTTTTTCTTCTAATACGGTAGCGCCTGCCTTAAGGGCATTTTGTGCTGTTTTATCAGTAGAATTATTGTTAACAACTATTATTTCCGAAACCAGAGAAGGAATTTCATTTAGGACATTTTTAATGGAATCTGCTTCATTAAAAGCAGGGATAATTACCTTAATATCCGGTTTTAACATAAAATAGTTTTACCCATTAATTTCAAGGGTTATTTTTTATTTACGAAATCCAGCAAATTTACATCATTTCCCAGTAACACTTCTGTAGGATTGATACGGCCTTCCAGAGGGCCATTTTCTAATTTTAAGACACCCCTTGGACAGACTGCCGAACAAATACCGCAACCAACACAACTGGAACGTACTATGTTTTCTCCTTTTTGAGCATAAGCCCTAACGTCTATACCTTGTTCACAATAAGTAGAACAGTTTCCACAAGAAATACATTGCCCTCCATTGGTCGTAATCCTGAAACGTGATTTAAACCGCTGTACAAACCCCAAATAGGCTGCTAAAGGACATCCGAACCGACACCATACTCTGTTTCCGAAAATGGGATAGAAACCTGTACCGATAACGCCTGCAAAAATAGCCCCAATGGCAATGCTATAACTATTTTGAACGCTTTGGGTCTTTATACCAAGTACCGTCCCGGATTCCGTAAAGAAGCTGTATAAGGTCATAAGCGTCATTACGACAACAAAAACCAAAACGCCATGAACCAACCAGCGTTCTACTCTCCATGAGAAAAGCGATTTGCTCGAGTGTTGTCTATATGGATCACCTAAGGTTTCTGCTAGTCCGCCGCAGCCACAAACCCAGGAACAATACCATCTTTTTCCGAAGAAATACACCATTACCGGCACCGCCACCAAGGTTAGCAGTATTCCCCAAACTAGAATAAATATTCCTATCCCACCGCTGGAAATTAATTCTCTTAAGTTCCAAGTAAAGAAAAAATCATAGTCTAAAGGAAAAACATTTTTAAAATCGTAGTAGGGCATTTGTAACCGGACCATGATTTCCGGAATGAGAAAAGCAAAAACAATTTGAAAAAACAGCACCGAAGTGGTTCGAATCATTTGATAGGGACTGTGGCGGTATTTTATATACATCCTTATCGCCATAACAGTCATCACTGTGCAATATATAAATCCGTAAACAAACCAGTGACTAGCGGGATTCCCGCTAAGACTTTCGCTAATGGGGTCTACTAAGTAGGTCCAATTCACCGCGTACTCAGGACGGAAATAAAGCACTAGGTAAAATGCGATAAGAAATACAAAAACAAGCCAGGCAATCCAACCTCGATTGGTCGCATTTTCATGGTAAATTCCGTCGTTCTTAATTCCCTTTTTTCCTAATAATATGACATTGGGTAAAATAAATAGTAGAGATCCTAAAATCCCTAACCCAAACGTAAGATACCACATAAGGGATTTATTATTTACAAGAAATCCATTTCCCGAGGCTTTTCCTATCAAAGCCGCCATATCGTGCGGTTTGGTATACATCACCTTATCGTATTCTTTGTTTTTTCTGTGGGTGGTATTTGCTTTTTCTAATGCAGAGGAAACTTTGGCAGACAAGTTCATCATCCCGGAAAATTCCTTCCCCACTACCTCCTTTTCCATTTCTTGAATAAAAATGTCGCTCTTAAAACCTTTGTCTGCAACTATTTCCTTAAAAGTTTCAGAACTTAGGGAATAGTTCCCCAAAAAAGGAAGCAAGGTAAAAAGCGTTAAACCCAGAAGAAAAATAATAAGGCCTAAATTTTTTATGATTTTCATTTACAATATTTTGCTTTCATAGAGTTTTAATACTCCTTAAATAATGATGGTTTATCTGAGTCATGCCCTTGAAAAAATCCGTTTCCAATTTTTCTTTTTCGGTACAATATGGGTACTGAATTGTGCATTGAATGCTGATACTATTTGGTTTTCAAATTGTGTATAGAACTCAGGGTCAAAATTGGCATCCTTTAAATATTCCATGATATAGAAAATTGATTTTTTTTCTGTGAGCCAACGATCAAATAGTTCGTGTCGCATCCGAATCCCAAAAGTATTAATGCCAAGAAATTGTTTGGTATCGGAATGGAATGCAACCGTAATGCATATTTTTTCTTTTGGATGTCGCCAGTGAAAATGAGTTTCTGTTTTTTTCTTATTTCGCTCGCTGTTTACCCAGCCATATGTTTGGTATTCTATGTCCAAAAACTTTGCGGAATTGTACCAATGTCCCGGATTATAAGACATTTTATTTCCGCATATGGTCTGGGCCAATACTTCTCCCATCATTCGCCCTGTATACCAAACAGCTTCAATGGGTCGTCTATTATCATTAGGTTCTTCTTGTTCTGCACAATCCCCAATAGCATAAATGTCTTGGATATTGGTCTCTAAAAAGCGATTTACCTTAACTCCTTTGCCCAAGATGATCCCTGAATTGACAAGAAAATTGACATTTGGAGAAACCCCTGCTGTAAGGCCTACCAAATTGCATTCAATCGTTTCACCCTTATCCGTTGTGACAGCTTTAACCATACCCTTATTATCAGATAAAATTTCAACCAGATTAGTGTCCAAACGCAAATCTATATGATGCTCAAGGATATGCTCGTTTATCATTTTTGATTCTCCTTCGGGAAGCACTCCATCCCAAAAACTATGTTCCCGAACTAAAAAAGTGACTTCTATTTTTCTGCTTCGCAGCATTTCTGCCAGTTCTATACCTATGAGTCCACCACCAACAATTACAGCACGCTTGCAAACGGTGTTGTTAGGAGCATTTCGTTCCAACAAATCTAAATCCTGCTTGGTATATAATCCCTGAACCCCATCTAATTCCTGTCCGGGCCAATTGAATGTATTGGGTTTTGACCCCGTTGCAATAATCAATTTACTATAGGAGACAGGTTGTCCAAATTTTAGAAGCAGTTTCTTCTGCTGATGATCTACCCGGGTGACATAATCCTGTATCAGATCAATGCGGTTTTTTTTCCAAAACCAATTCTCATAGGGTTGGGTATGCTCAAACTTCATATGCCCCATATACACATACATTAGGGCGGTACGAGAAAAAAAGTAAGGTGTTTCAGCAGATATAACGGTAATCTTTTTATCCGAATTCTTCCGAATATGACGTGCAGCAGTAATTCCCGCTATTCCGTTACCAATAATCACAATGTGTTCCATA
>CAYTDS010000062.1:0-1907 GCA_964436555.1 uncultured Flavobacteriaceae bacterium
TTCTTTAAGGTAGGGATCATGCCATAATCATCGTCTTTATTTAAATCGAATTGAACTTTGGCATTTTTTAGGTTGATGGGATAGGTGCTACCCCTGTCTATAATTTTTTTGATGGGTAATTTATCCCCTACTGCTGTAATTCCTGTTAGAAAATAGTCTCCTTGAACTGCCTTTACTCTAGTGGAGTCCATTTCCCCAAAATGATCATCGTGATAATGGGTAATTAGGGCGTAATCTAAGTACCGTGACTGCTTATTGGGCAAGAACTGATCGATATAATCCACAATCCACTCCGGCGCTGTTTTCTTGCGATTTGGTGTTAATTCGGTATTTCTATCAGATAGGGTTCTGGGATGCGTTTCTGACATATCGCCTGCATCAATTAATATTGTTGTACCATCCGGAAAAATACTAAAAGCGGCATTGCCTCTTCCTGTTGCTATATGATGTAGCTCTAACACTCCTTCTTCCCAAGCAGGAAAAACTTCCTGTTGGGAATGCAGAAGTGCTGTTGAACTAATGAAACAAATCAGAAAAAAACTTTTAAAATACATTTATTGCAATATTGTAGTAGGTACTATTTGTTTGGGTACACCTTCGGTTTTATAAAATACATCTAACCAGCCTCCCCCGCCTCCATTAAACCAAACCACCTCCAGCGGGTAGATGCCCGGCAATAATTGAATGCTTCCAGCTTTTTCTATCACTCCGTGATCCCCGTCATTGTCTACAACAAGGGTATTATTCACCCAAAGTCTGCTGCCATCATCGGATCGGGTGTAAAACTGATAATTTCCCTCCGTTTCTATAATCAGGTTTGTTCTGAAACGAACCACGGTATTATTTTTAATCGCTTCTTTTACCTCATCTGAGGTGATTTCAAAAGTGCTTCCTTTTGCATTTGCCGGTTTCCCGTCTAAGACAGGGATAGTACTAAGGTTATCCAAATAGAAAACCTCGTATAGTACCGGTGCTACTTTTTCATTTTTCTTGACTCTAATGTAGGCTTCACTAATATTGCTGGCAACGCGACCCTCTTTAAAAACTGCACTTCTTACCACGGCATTTTTATCTAAAACTACGGCATTCTCAGCCAGTTCAGAATTGGCATTGGGCATAGACCCATCTACAGTAAACCGAACCTCTCCGACGGAATTTGGATTTTCAAACCGAATTGTGGCCTCTTCATTAAATAGTCCACCTGCCTTTTTATATCCTTCGGCTCTTGGAAGTATTACAGGCTCCTTAACCCGTTCAACAATAGGATAGGCATCTACTGTTTCAAAACCATTGAAAGCCGTCTTCACCGGCTTTCCGGTCCAAGCCACAGGTATATCTAAACCCAAGGCAAAAGCAACTGTCGCAGCATTATCATATTGGAAAACAGGATATTGAATACTACTTCCTTTCTTAACTGATTTTCCCCAAACTATAAAGGGGATTTCCATTTCTTGGAGGGATTCTCCCCCGTGGCCTTTGCCCACGCCACCGTGGTCTGAACTTATAACTACTAATGTTTGCTCTTCAATTCCTGCTTTCTTAATGGCCTGCAGTACTTCACCTAGTAGAGCGTCAGCCTTTTCTACGGAAGCATAATATTCTTTTGTACCATGGCCAAACTCGTGCCCGGCATGATCTATATGATCAAAATGTATAAAGGTGAAATTTGGTTTTTTTTCCTCTATATAGGCACTTGCCAAGGATGCGGTTTCTTCTTCTGTATCCGGACTTACATCATAATCTACTGCGCTTTTTTCAAACAATCTTCCAAAACCCCGCCAATGATATATGGCTCCGATTTCGGCATTGGGGATTTGTTGGTCTATCAGATGAAAAATAGTTGGGAACAAAAAGTCTTCACTTTGGGAGATGGTGGGAAGTATAAAATTATCTCTTTCCCAGGCATT
>CAYTDS010000062.1:2007-10892 GCA_964436555.1 uncultured Flavobacteriaceae bacterium
AAAACAAGACCACAGGGAAAAAATTCCTATGGTCATGAGTATTAAAATTGGTTGGTTACGTTTCATTTTTCGATATTCCGCTACTTTTTTTATTGTTCCCACCAACCTTTTATGTTAATGTCATTCGTACCGATTTTGGAAACCGCAGCTTCAAAATTCGCACTATTTAGGGTCTGCTCGGAATCGGGATACAGAAACCGCACCGGTACGCGGTTGTCATTTACATTATCCGGACCGGGAACGATAAAAGAAGGTAAGCCTGTTCTTCTATAATCGTACCACGCTTCAAGGCCGACTAAAAACGAGGCCAACCACTTTTGGGTAAAGATGGTTTCTAATTGACCATCATAAGCCACCCCGTTCTGGGTCAGATAAGCCGCCATATCCTGATTAATATCCCAATAATCGAAAGACAATCGTATCCCTTCGTTATATAATAATTCGGCATCGCCGGCAATAAGACCACGCTGCATGGCCTCTGCAAAAATAAAATGAACCTCTGCCGTTTGAAGGATTGCGGCCTTAACTGAATTGGGGGAATTAAAGAAAAACGACTGTCTTAGTCTTGAAACATTACTGGCACCGCCATTAAAATTAGAAGCATTATCCTCGCTTAATCCGTTAGGCAAGCCAACAAAAAGATCGGGGTCGTCTGTTGGGTTATCTGTGGGTTGAAACCATTTTTGCAAACGATTATCACCAAACTGTTTCAGTATCGTCTCTACGGTTTCGCTCATCCTATACTCATCAAAACTTCCTACCCGACCACGGCTTATTGGCCAAGAATCGATTAAAGTGGTTGCCGGGTACACCATTAGCGCATTTTCTTCATTGGTAGCAATAAAGACCCCGCTGTCAAAAATGGATTGAATCTGCGAGGACACATCCCTTTTTCCGGAAATTCTCATGAGATAGCGCAATCGCAATGAATTGGCAAATTTTCGCCATTTTTCGGTATCCCCGTTATAAATGAGGTCACCTCCGAACACCGGGTCACCAGCCCTAAGTAGTAACTCTGCTGCTTCCAAATCACTTAAAATACCATTGTAAATAAGCTCTTGATCATCGTAAGCGGGAGTAAAGTTGCCATTGGCACCATCTATTGCTTCCGTAAATGGGACATTTCCCCAATTATCTGTGATAACGGAAAAAACGTAGGAGCGCATGATAAGTGCAATGCCTTCATAAGAGCTGTTCTTGGTTGCTTCTGCCCTGGCAGACTGGAGAATAATATCGATTTCCGAAAGAATTCCAAAAGATTCGTTCCAAAAACCAGATTCTGAACCCCACTCGTAACGGTCAAATCCGGTAAAATTGATCTTGGCCGTAAGTTGGGCTACAATATTTCCATTGCCCCAGCCTGAAGTGACAGCCCTGTTTGCAATGGTGCTCAAAACGGTAGAGAGCAACAAGTCTGCACTAACCTCTTCTGGTTGGTTGGGATTTATGTTTGTTTCTTCAAAACCCTCTGTGCAACCGAAGAAGGCCAATGTTAGTAGTAGACTACTTAGTATATTTATTTTTTTCATCGCCTTAAATTTAGAATGTTACGTTTATGTTCATCCCTACGCTTCTAGAGCTTGGGGTAGCCATATCCTCTACTCCCGGAACTATAACTCCACCATTAAAGGATAATGTTTCCGGGTCAAAATGGGGGTTTTCTGTCCATAGGGCGAGATTTCGTCCCACCAGAGAGAGGTTCAAGCTGGTTAAAAATGTGTTTTTAAGCAATTTTGCCGGAAAGTTATACCCTAAACGAACTTCCCTGAGCTTCAAAAAAGAGGCATCAAACATCCCTATTTCTTCGTTCGTTCGATTAAATTTCCACCAGTAAAAATCCCGTCCGCTAAGACGCACATCATTGGGTCTAAAACTGCCATCCGGATTTTGGATGACCCCTTCAGAAATGATGCCTTGTTCCCTGCCTTCGGCTGTAAAATCCATCAAGCCGGAAGTACCTCCTATAAGAACCGTTCTGGAATTGACAACACCGCCATGTCGCCAATCAAATAGTACGCCCAGGTTAAAACCCTTGTAGGTAAATGTATTTTGCCAACCTAACATAAAATCGGGATTATAGTTTCCTAATTTTTTAAGTTCAGGATCACGTATTGAAAATCCATTCGAATTATGTATCACCTGTCCAAAAAACGGACTATTGGCATCATCCACAGTAAGTAGACCCGTACCGTACACATCGCCCATTCTTTCGCCGACTTTAGCAAGTACATTGATATAGTTAGAAGATATTTCCAAGGTTTCCAGCCCATCGATCAACGCTTTAACCTCGCCGCGTGCTGCGGTGAAATTGACATCGCTGTTCCACGTAAATCCTCCCTTGGTTTTTATTGGAACCGTATTGAGTACTATCTCCACCCCAGAATTGCGAATCTCACCTGCATTGATTATCCGGGAACTGAATCCAGAGGTATTGGATACCGGAAGTGTAATGATTTGGTTCTCCACAGTGGAGTCGTAATAAGTAACATCGATACCCAGACGATTATTGAAGAATCTTAAATCGGCACCAATTTCTATAGAGGTTGCCTCTTCTGGTTTTAAGTTCTCGTTCTTCAATACATTAGAGGCATTCACCCTTTGGGAATTGCCAAAAGGTTCATCGAAAGAAAAAGTGTTGCGAAGGGCAAAAGGATCGGTATCATTTCCCACCACGGCCCAACCACCACGTAATTTAAGGAAGGAAACGGGACCTCCTATTTGAAACATATCCGAAAGCACTGCACTCACGCCCACAGACGGATAAAAATAAGAATTATTATCCCTTGGTAAGGTACTGGACCAATCGTTTCTACCGGTAACGTCGAGGAACAAGTAGTTCTTGTAAGCCACATTGGCAAAAGCATAGAGTGAATTTACTTTTCTCCCATCGATAAACTGTGTTTTGGCTAAAGGTTCTGCGGCATTTTCAAAATTGAAAATACCTGGAATGGACAATGAATTGGCACTAATACGTTTGTAACGGTTCTCCTCGTCCCTAAGGTTCCCTCCAACGGAGAATCCCAGATTGATGTCCTTATTAACATCTTTAGTGTATTGCAAGAGAAAATCTGTGTTTTGTTCCTTGAAGAAAATATCATCTTCTCTATATTGTCCTCTGGCAAAACGCTGCGAACTGAAGGCTCTTTTCGCAATTCTTAGTTCGTTAAAATAATCGATTCCTGTCCGCACCATTAATGATAAGTCCTTGGTTAAATTCATATCTACTCTGGCATATCCAAAAATCCTATGCTTGTCAAAGGCATTGGTATTTTCAAACATGGTAAAAAATGGATTATCATGCCAGTTGTAATTAAAATTGAACTGTTGCCGATCTTCTAAACCGGGTTGCCAATAGTCCCGTAACGAATTCATATTAATTTGGCGGCCAAACCACACCCATAGGTACATAATATTCTCTGTACCGTAGGAGTTATTAGGTCTATTATTACTACTGCTGTTTACATAATTAAGAGAGGAGGATACCTTTAACCAATCGCTCAACTTGTAAGAGCCGCTTATAGCATAGGTTTTGCGATCAAAGTCGGCATTGGGGAGAATACCGTCACTAGTGAGATTGGTTAAGGAAAGTCGCAGATCTCCAAATTCATTGGCACCGGTAACAGAAATATTAGTGGTACTTGTGGTACCGGTTCTAAAAAAATCTTTTATGTTCCCGGGTTGTTGCTCCCAAGGGGTTGATATTATTTCATCGGCAAAGGTGCCATCAGGATTTCGAGGGCGTACGGCAAAATCACCAGCCCTAAAGCCACTAGTAGTGGGACTATCATGTTGCGCTATTAATCTGCCGTCGAGCAGAGGGCCCCAACTCTCGTCGATGTTGTCATTAATTCCACCCCCAAAACCATCTAAAAAAGAAAACTCTCCACCAGCACCTTGTCCGTATTGGTTTTGATATCTGGGTATTCTCAGGGCGTCTTCAAAAGTCATGTTCTGAGTAACACTAACCCCGAGACCCTGTTTGCTCTTTCCTGTTTTTGTGGTAACCAAGACAACCCCGTTCATACCTCGTGAACCATACAACGCGGTGGCGTTTGGCCCCTTTAATATAGAAATAGACTCCACATCATCCGGGTTAATGTCCTGAGCACCGTTTCCAAAATCCGTTTCCAAATTTCCTTCAACAGAATTACTAACGGTGCGATTATTTATAGGTATGCCATCTACAACAAAAAGAGGCGAATTATTCCCGGGGATTAAAGAACCTTCGCCCCTGATAATAATCAAGGAGGTTGATCCCACACCGGAACTGCCACCGGTGACCTGCACGCCGGCAGCCCTACCGGCTAGTGAATTGGTTATGTTGGTCTCCCTAGCGGTTACCAGGTCCTCGCCCTTAACTTCCTGCACGGCATACCCCAAGCGTTTCTTCTCCTTCTTTATCCCGAGTGCCGTTACCACGACTTCATCCAGTTTTTGTGAATCCGGCTCCAGATTAACAACTATGTTGTTTTGGTTTGCACTATTTACCTCTTTAGATAAATATCCAATATAAGACACTACCAATATATCGCTACCACCAGAGCCATTTATAGTAAAGTTTCCATCGAAATCTGTAGCCACTCCGGTGCTACTTCCTTTTATAACCACCGATGCGCCGGGCAAAGGAACGTTATTTTCGTCTAATACCTTTCCCGACAATGTGGTTTGGGAATGGCCTATAACATATGCTAAAAAAGCAAATGCCATACATAATAGTTTTCTTTTCATTTTTCGTATTTGTAAACTTTGGTTAATTATTACGAAGCAAATATCTATTGGTTAGGTTAAAAGAAATGCGGATTTATATTACCATATTGCAATATTTATGTGAATTACATTATGAAATGGTTAACAAAACAATATTTACAAATACTCAAGTAAGAATAATAAGGTTAATCTTAAAAAAAGTAGCTCTGATCTATTATTTTGCAAGGATAAATTCATTCAAAATTTTATATTTGAACTTATTGTGATATCTTTTAAAAGAAGTTTGGTAAAACAAAACAGAGATGCAGGAATATCTAATAGGGATAGGAAAACGGATTAAGGAAATCCGAAAAGAAAGCAAAAAAACTATCAGCGAAATTGCTATAAAAGCCGAAGTAACCAGTGGACTTATTTCCAGAATAGAGAATGGCAGAACTATTCCTTCACTTCCTGTTCTTTTAAAAATTATTATGGCATTGGAAGCCGAGGTAGTTGATTTCTTTGGAGGAATGCCTCAGGTAAACGGTGCTAATTTTATTGTATCCCGAAAGGAAGAAAATACACTGATAGAAAAAGAAGATGATGCCGTGGGGTTTGTGTATAATTACATTTTTGGAAAACAGCTCTCCTCCTTAGGTTTTGAAGCGGTTTTGTTGGAGGTGAAACCCAATTCCAAAAGGGAAAAGGTTAATACAGATGCATATGAATTTAAATATATTATCTCCGGGGAATGTTATTATTGCATCGGGGAAGAAGAGGTGTTATTAAAAGAAGGTGATTCTATTTTCTTTGATGGTAGAATTTCTCACGTACCTATAAATAGAGGTTCTGTTTCTTCGAAAATGTTGGTATTCTATTTCTTTTTTTAGTCCAATTATTGCTTTAACAAAATAGATCTTAAATCACTCAAAGAATCCAAGACATACGTTGGTTTGGCAGATAAAAGTTGCTCTCGCGTATGGGCTCCTGTGGTAACACCAACGGTAATACCACAATTGGCATTTTTACCTTCTTCAATATCTATAATAGAGTCTCCAGCTTTTAATACCTTTGTGGGATCAGCTATATGAAGCATTTCCATGGCTTCAAAAATCATATCCGGGTGTGGTCTTCCCCGCTTTACATTATCGGCAGTTACCAGAGCATCGTATTGCGTCCCTAACTTCCAATTCATTTTATCTAACAGTAAATGAGCGGTGTTATTATCATAACCTGTGTTAAATGCTACTTTAATATCAGAATTTCGTAAGGTATTAATCAATTCTTCTACTCCAGGATAAGTGGTAACTTCCAGAGCCTGGTATTCCTGTTCTAACATGTGCTTGAAATCCATAAAGATTTCACTTGCCGTTTCATGTACATAAGAACCTTCTTCTTTTGTTAATATATCCTTTATAGCCTGATATTTTTCCTTTCCTGCGCCATGTTCCAGCACAAAATCTAGAGTTAGTAAATACCCCTTATTGTTTATCGCTTTTTGAACTGTTTTATATACTACGTTATTCTCATTTACAACGGTTCCTGCCATATCAAAAACCACCAACTGTATTTCTTGCATGCTTAAAAATTGAAAATTGAATCTATATTATGTTTTGAAAATCCGGCACTTCCTGTCATTCCCTTACCCCCTATGCCTGTAACAATATGAATATTATTATCTATAGTGTGTTGATATATATCTGATGTCGCGCACTGAGAATACATCCCAAACCATTTATTTTTAATTCGGTAGTCCGGTAAATCGATAATTTTTTTCGCCTCTTCCAGAATGAACTCATCTATTTCCATATTGATATCAAAACCCAAACTATCCATATTTCGGGCTGGGGCATACTCATGAGAATCCCCTATAATTATGGAACCATCCATCGCCTGCTTGAACAAGATATGAACTCCCCACTTTTTTTCCAAACTGTCCTTCGGTTCTTGTTGTTTGAAGGAAGCAAAAGATGCACATTCTTCAAATGCCTCATAACGTCTTATAGACCATCCTGTTAGTATAGAGCCCTTCAATTTAAGGCTTTTTTGAGGAAAAGTTTGCATAATCTGCAATTTGGAAACTACCAAATCGCTCTCATTAAAAAGCGTCGGATATAAGGTTTTGAAATCGCTCCCGTTGCAAATAATTACTTTTGAGGCCGTGAATGCCCTGTTTCTAGAGGTATTCACCACCACATTATCTACAAAAGAATCACACTCCAATACTTGTGTATCCATAAACATATCTACTCCCAAATGTTTCAAATACCCATGAATTTTAGTAATCATTACTCGGGGTTCTACAATAACCTCTTCCGGAAAATACAAGCCCATTTTTACATAATCACCCCTCAATCCGGGATATTGATTCAAACATTCCGATCTGGTTAGCAATTGAGAAGTGTAATCATTATTTTTGTTAATAAGTGCCAACTCCTCTAACAACTGCATTTCTTCTATGTCTGACGCAAAATACACGGAGCCTTCTTGACGCACAGAAATATCGAATTTAGATTGTATCTTCTTATATATTTTTAGGCTCTCCCTCCCAAATGTTTGCCATTTGGTATTCATCCCCGAAGGAACTACCTGACCAAAGTTGCGAACGGTAGCCCCTTGCGGTTGGGTGTTTTTTTCAAATAAGGCCACTTTAAGCCCCTTTTTTGCCGCATGATAGGCATGGAATGTTCCCAAAACACCCCCACCAATAACAATTAAATCGTAGGTATCATTCATGGTTCAATAGTAAGCATAGTTTGTTCTAAAACATCCTGCTCCTTCTTGTATTTTCTTTTAAAATAGATTAGGGAAACTATAGATATTCCGCATCCTAGTATAGCAATTACGTAGGTACCTGAAATAAAAAAATTTAGCCATGATAAAGTCCCTTGTCCAAAATTTTTATAAAGTAAGACCGCCACGCTGGCCAAATATCCAAAGGCATCAGCAATATAAATAAGATATCCAGCATTTCCGTTAATCCTAAAAGTGGCAATCATTCGATCAAAAAAGATACCATTAAATGGAACATAACAAACATAAAGACCAAAGCCTACAGTGATCATCCATAGCATGGGAGAAACAAGTTGCACCTGATATAGGAAAGTTCCCAAACCAACCAATATCGTGCCCAAAATGAGCAGGTAATGATACGAAACAAATGCCTTCTGGTTATTCTTAATGAATCCCATAGAGCCCACCAAACAGAGCACTAATATGGCTACCGGTACTTCTGAGAGGGTGTACACGGATGCACTCCCTTCAAAACCAACAGCATCCCATATTTCCCGTGAAAAATTATCCCTGAAATCTCGTAAAGCAGTTAATCCCATATAAAAGAACACCAAGATTACAATGGGGAATAAAAAGGTTAGAAACACTTTTTTACGCTCAGCTGCCGTCATAGGCTTTCTTTCTTTTCTTAGGATTTTATCTTCTGAGGTAGGTGCAGGCATTTTTTCCAATGCCCAGGCAAAAACAACAAATGGAACTAAAAAAATGGCCCCGGTTACGGCAGGCATCCAAAATTCCGAAACGTTTAAATTGTCCATCACCAATAAGCCAACCGACTTCACAACGCCGCTGGAAAGTATAAAACTAGAGCATAATGCTATACTCAAAATTTCCGTGAATTTGCGGCCTTCCACATACGAAAAAACAATGCCCCAAATCATTCCCAATGACAAACCATTGATAAACATAAAAATGAAATTATAGGGAGCTGCAATTAAGCCAAAGAATACCAAACTAATCTCTGCCACAAAAATCATGGACAAAAGATACAGCAATCTTCTTTCTGCCCTCAATTCAGAAATCATTTTAATTCCAATAAATTTGGAAAGCATATACCCCAGTACTTGGGCAATAATCAGTATAATTTTATAATCTACTCCAAAAACGGCAAGCCCTTCAAAAGTTGCAACAGCAAAAGGCTTGCGAAAAGCATACATGCAAAAATAAGTTCCAAAGGATACAAAGGAACCATAGAGCAAGAAGCGAATATCTTTTTTAGAAATGATCAAAATTGAAAAATTAATTTACAATCGGTCAACTTAAGGACGCAATTATAGCTATTAATTTTACTATTTGTAAATTTTAAAGCGTTATAAGATTGTTTCCTAAAGTTTAAGAATAGCCATTCTGCCATAATACTAATTTGATATTTCTTAACAAGAAGAAATGTAGTGAACTACTTCTAA
>CAYTDS010000063.1:0-10827 GCA_964436555.1 uncultured Flavobacteriaceae bacterium
TGGTTACAAGAAATAGCAAGGTCTTTGTTAGCATTTAAAATGTCCGGAAAAACTAATCTTGCCCTTAGAAAGAATGATGCTTTAGTTCATGATTATTTAACTGCACGAGAAAGCCACTTTAGAATATTGGTAATTCAATTTCTACAAATGATTGGCTTTAAGGTATTGGTTTCTGCTGGTCTATTGCTTATCGGAGGCATTCTGGTACTCAACCAGCAAATGAATATAGGGCAGTTTGTGGCGGCTGAAATTATAATTCTTTTGGTAATCAATTCCGTAGAAAAGCTAATCTTAAGTTTAGAAACTATATATGATTTATTAACTTCTCTTGAAAAACTTGGACAGGTAGTGGACAAGGAACTGGAACCTCAGGATGGTGAATTGGTAAATTGGAATACACAATCCTTTAGTATTGAGCTACGGGATGTATCATATCAAGCATCAAGATCCAGTGCAACTATTCTGGATTCCATATCCTTTTCCATTCCCCAGGGGTCGCGAATTTATATTCCAAGTATAAGTAATTCAGGAAAAACTACACTGCTCCAATTAATAAGCGGAATTTTAGCGCCCACTAAAGGCAATATTTATGTGAACAACCGGGATATTGACGGTATTAATCTCAATTACTACAGAAGTAATATAGGTCATGTTTTTTCAACTGAAACGCCTTTTGAAGGCACGATTCTGGAGAATATTACTTTTGGGGATCCTTCAATAACTCCGGAAGACATTGATTGGGTTCTGGAAAAAATATTGTTGAATGATTTTATTAAGACTCAAACCAAAGGAATACATACCAAGTTATACCCAAGAGGACAATATATTCCTGCCAGTGTAAGTAAGAAAATAATGTTAGCCAGAAGTATCGTTAGAAGACCACAGCTATTGCTCTTAAAGGATCCTTTAGACCAGATGGATCCTGATGAGGCAGAGCAAATAATGAAATTTTTGACAGACAAGTTCAATCCATGGTCCTTAATAGTCGTTAGTAACAATGAAAAATGGCTTTCTGTATGCAATAGAATATTGCGAATAGAAAATGGAAAATTAATTAGTGATATATCAGAAAAAGAGTAGCTATGCTTAATATATCTGCAAATAAATTATCTAAGAAAGTAGACCTTTCTGATTTTGAGTCGCACAAAAAAGTATTTCATAAGAGACATTTTGGCCTATTTAATAGATTTTTACTCGGTTTTTCTCTCTTTGTTCTATTTATTTTGTTCTTACCGTGGACTCAAAATGTTAGGGGAGATGGTTATGTAACCACTTTAAAACCAGATCAACGCCCACAGACCATACAATCTCCGATACCGGGAAGAATAGAAAAATGGTATGTAACTGAAGGAGATTTTGTAGAAAAAGGAGATACTATTCTTCATATTTCCGAGATTCAAAATGCATACTTTGATCCTAAATTGGTGGAGCGAACGGGTATTCAGGTAAAGGCCAAGAATATGTCCGTCCTCTCCTATGAAAGTAAAGTGAAGGCATTACAAAAGCAGATTAGTGCTTTGGGAAATGAACAAAGATTAAAACTAGAGCAGGCTAAAAACAAATTATTACAGGCCTATCTTAAAGTACAAAGCGATAGTATTGATTTCGAAGCCGCAAAAACAAATTTATCAATCGCAGAGCGCCAATATGAACGAACACTGAAATTACAAGAGGAGGGACTTAAAGCGGTAACAGATGTGGAGGAAAAGCGATTGAAGCTTCAGGAAAATCAGGCTAAAATTATATCTCAGGAAAATAAACTATTGGCTTCGAGAAATGAAATTTTGAACGCTCAGATGGAATTGGGACGCATTGAAGCTGAGTATATTGATAAGATATCCAAAGCACAAAGCGACATGTTTACCGCCCAATCTGATCAATACGATTCGGAAGCCCAAGTAACAAAGTTAGAAACAGAATATGCCAACTATGAGTTGCGAAGTGGTATGTATTATATTCTGGCCCCTCAAAGTGGTTTTATCAACAAAGCGTTACAATCCGGGATAGGTGAAACCTTTAAAGAAGGAGATAGACTTGTGGGAATTATGCCCTCTGATATCCAAATAGCTGTAGAAACTTATATTGCTCCCATAGATTTACCCCTTCTTCATACCGGGGAAAAGGTACGTGTGTTGTTTGACGGCTGGCCTGCTATTGTCTTTAGTGGATGGCCAAATGCATCTTTTGGGACTTATGGTGCCAAAGTTGTTGCGGTAGAACGCTTTATTAGTGACAACGGTAAATTTAGGGTCTTATTGGCACCCGACCCGGAAGATAATCCATGGCCCCAAGAAATTAGAGCTGGTTCCGGTGTCCATACTATGGCTCTATTAAATGATGTTCCCATTTGGTTTGAGCTTTGGCGACAAATAAATGGGTTCCCTCCAGATTATTATCAGCCAAATGGTATGGCTGAGCAATCTAAAAATCAAAAGTAAAATGAGAATAGCCCTAAGTTTACTTATCGGGTTTCTTTCTTGTGGTCTAGCTTTCGCACAGGATACCATAACATTAACCTTTGATGAATTTTTAGGTCAAGTAAAGAAAAACCATCCTATAGTAAAGCAGGCCAACCTCACGCTGCGGATTGGGGAAGCTAATTTGCTGCGATCAAGAGGTGGTTTTGATCCTAAAATAGAAATAGACTATGAAAGAAAGGAGTTTAAATCAACAGAGTATTATGATCGTTTGAATGCCTCCTTTAAAATTCCAACTTGGTACGGATTAGAGTTTAAAGGAAATTATGAACAAAATCAGGGGGAGTTTCTTAGTGCTTCGGAAACTGTGCCGGAAGATGGTCTTTACAGTGCAGGGGTTATTATGGCGTTAGGCCAAGGCTTTTGGATAAATGAAAGAATGGCTACTTTGAAAAGGGCAAAATTCTTTTTGGAACAAAGTAAAGCAGATCGGGATTTATTGGTTAACCAAATATTATATTCTGCCGCAATAACCTATTTTGATTGGCTTAAGGCTTATAGAGAGCAGCAGGTCTATGCAACTTTTTTGGATAATGCAAGTTTTAGACTTAATGGATTAAAAACTAGTGTTTTGCAAGGAGAAATTGCAGCAATAGATACGGTGGAAGCAAAAATAGCCACTCAGGATAGAGCCTTAAGTTTAGAACAAGCCCTGGTAGAATTGACCAATAAGAGACTTGCACTTTCCAATTTTTTATGGTTGGGGGATAATATTCCTGTAGAACTTCAAGAAAATGTAGCCCCGGATTTAGAAGTTAAATTTGGTATTGATGAGGCGCTAGAAATTTCAGGAATACCATTGGATAGTTTTGCTTTGCAAGCACATCCCAAAATTAAATCTTTAGGCTTTAAGATTGATGGGCTTCAGGTAGACAGAAATTTAAAGGCGAATAAATTACTGCCAAGAATAGATGTAGAGTACAATTTTTTAACGGAAACTCCGGAGCTTATTAATTCATTGAATTCTACATCTTATAAAGGAGGACTTACATTTGTGTTTCCTCTATTTTTACGAAAGGAGCGGGGAGATCTGAGGTTAGCCAACTTCAAATTAAGTGATAGCGAATTTGAATTTGACAATACTCAGGTAGAAATTAGAAACGAAGTACTTGCTATTTATAACGAATTGGATTCTTTTGAAAGACAAAACCTGCTAATTGAAGACATTGTAAACAATTTTAATACCCTATTGGTAGCAGAAGAACGTAAGTTTAGTTTTGGCGAAAGTTCGCTTTTTTTGGTAAATACGCGAGAAAGCAGTCTTATCAATGCAAAACTTAAAGAAATTGGTATTGAGAATAAATTTTTGCACACAAAAGCCAAATTATTTAAAAGTTTAGGAATTAATCCAATTAAACTATAAATTCTTTAGAAACATATTTAACAAATGATAGTAAATTCTGGTAACAGGATTACAAACTATTAATGCATAGTTTTTGCGGGAATTACTTAGTATAGCACGTGATCGTAATTTACAGGTAAAGCTTCAGCTAATTGTACCAAATTACCGGTTGCATCAAATATACTCTTATACACAGTTTTTTGTCCATCTTTTTTACCGGTAACGATTAATTCATAAAGTGTATCAGGAACCATTAAATTTTGCATGGCGTTACGAACTGTTATATCAAGATTATCCGTACCCGTAACCGGATATTGCTGTATAATTTTTAGAATAGTAACCTTTTCAAAAGAGCCGTCCAGATTTGCTCTTATGTTGGTAAAGACATCTTCGGGAATGTCAATTTTGGTAACCGCAAAGCCAAGATTCTCAATTTGAGCGGTACTATCCATTGCTATTTGATAGTACAACTTATCTTTCTTAAATTTTACAATATAGTTGGTAGAGGTACTATCGACTTCTTTGTAAAACCGATGCTGCTTTGTGTTGGAAGTTATAGATGCCAAATCAAAAGCAGGAAATTGACACTTCCGAATTCGGTGCTCGCGCTCTACCTTTGTTTGAGAAAAACCGGTTGCGCTCAATACTATAATAACTAGTAATAGCTTATACTTCTTCATATCTAAAACAATTTATTTCATGATCATTAACCATTCCGGTTGCCTGCATGTGGGCGTAAATCACTGTACTGCCTACAAACTTAAAACCGCGTTTTTTTAAATCCTTACTTATACTATCAGATATGGGGGTATTTGCGGGAGATTCTTTATAATTTTTTAAAGCATTTTTAATAGGTTTTCCGTCCACAAATCCCCAAATATATTTGCTAAAGGATCCAAATTCCTTCTGCACTTTCATAAATGCTATGGCGTTTGTAACTGTGGCGCGTACTTTAAGTTTATTTCTGATAATTCCTTCATTTAGCAATAAAGCTTCAATTTTGGAATCATCATAACCGGCAATTTTTCGGTAGTCAAAAGAATCAAACGCATTTCGGAAATTTTCGCGTTTGCGAAGAATAGTTATCCAGCTAAGACCAGCTTGAAAAGTTTCTAAAATAAGAAACTCAAAAAGGGTGTTATCATCCCATACAGGAACACCCCATTCAGTATCATGGTACGTTTCATACAAAGAATCGCCTTTGCACCAGCCGCATCTATGCTTTTCCATATTGTGTTGTCTGGCCTAAAGATATTCAAAATAGAACGCTATTTGAATAAGTTTCTTGGAACGGTTTAATAAAATAGATAAAAGGACAAAGTTGGTTAGAATACCCGAGAAGTGCAAGAGCTATTTACTTTGGAATAGGTAAGTAATAGTTCCCATTTGGGTGGGTTTATTGGATGAGTTGAATCTGGATTTTAAGGCGTATTCAATAGCACGATCTACTAGACAACCATTTAAAGTACTGGAACTTTTCTCATTTACCTTTGCTTCTAATACATGCCCCAAGGCATCGACCTTAATATTAATTACAACCCTACCACCCTCTATACAGGTATAAATTGGAATTGGTAAACTGTGCTGATTTCTTTCTAAGAGCGAGTAGGAAACCGAGGTATTTCTTTTAGCGTAATTATTGGTGAATTCCTCTTTTTTAGCTTCTTTTTCTCCCAAGAGCTTTTTATTCTCTTCTCTTTTCTTTGCCATTTCTTTCAGATTGGCAACATAATCGGAGTCCGAATCTTCAGCATTTCCGGAATCATCACTCTGGGCATTTGCTTCTCTTTCAGCTAAGATTTCCTCCAACGTTTTTAAGGGTTCCGGATTACCTAAAGTTGGTTTAGCAGTTTCGTTAAAAGCTAAATGACTTTTAATAGGATCTGCTTTGGCCATTTCTTCCAAAACCTTTTCCTCTTCCAGAATTTTCTCTAATTCTTCATCACTTAGCAAGTCCATTTCAATGACATACTCTTCCTCTTCCTGCTGCCCTAAGTGAATGTTATATAAACCTAGAACCATCAAAGACATGGAAAAGAAAGTTATCAAAAACGATAATTGACTTTTGTTTAAATTCATAGTGCTATAACCTTTTTTTTTCAGAATTATTTTAATAATCTGTTGAAAAGGAAGAATATAAGTCTCTGTTTTATGATTTTAAATCGCCTTAAGAAAGCATATTCTCCCTAAAATGCTCCGGGGCAACTGCATTATTTACGTTATGCTCGCCTATTTTGGTTCTTCTAAGATTGGATAAGTGGGCTCCGGATTGCAGCACCTTGCCAAAATCATGAGCCAGAGACCTAACATATGTGCCTTTACTGCACACAAGTCTAAAATCAATTTTTGGAAGGTTAACCGAGGTAATTTCGAAGGATGAAATGGTTATAATTCTTGGTTTAATCTCTACAGTTTCACCGTCGCGAGCATATTCGTAAAGACGTTTACCATCTTTTTTTAGGGCGGAAAAAACAGGAGGAATTTGTTGTTGCTCTCCTATAAAATTTAAAGCTGTACTTAGAATAAGTTCTTTAGTTATATGTTCTGTGTGAAAAGTTTTATCTACTACTGTTTCTAAATCATAGGAAGGAGTGGTTGCACCAAGAGTTATGGTACCGGTATATTCCTTTTCTTGTCCTTGTAACTCTTCAATTCGTTTGGTAAACTTACCCGTACAGATTAGTAAAAGACCTGTAGCCAAAGGATCTAAAGTACCGGCATGCCCTATTTTTATTTTTTTTAGATTAAATTTTTGCTTTAAGGTCCATTTTATGGCATTTACTGCTTGAAAAGAGGTCCAGCCCAAAGGCTTATCAATCAATAATAGCCTTCCCTCTAAAAATTCGTCTGAAGTCATTAGAGAATGGTTAACGGCCTAACAAAAAAGTGGATTAGTAAAAGTGCTGTCCCTATTATGATTCTGTAGTATCCAAACACTTTAAAACCGTTTTTACTTAAATAGTCGATAAACGTTTTTATGGCTAGCAATGCTACCAAAAAGCCTACAACATTACCAATGATTAGCAAATTTACTTGTTCACTGCTCAAAGTAAATCCAGCCTGGTAATAATCATAACTTTTCTTTAATGTTGCACCAAGCATGGTAGGAACGGCAAGAAAAAAAGAAAATTCCGCAGCGGCTGTTCTGGAAAGTTTTTGGGACATTCCACCAACAATACTGGCGCCACTTCTGGAAACTCCCGGGATCATTGCCAAACATTGGAAAAAACCAATTTTCAATGCTGTGGAATACGAAATTTCTGTATTTTCTGAATCTCCAAACCAATCGTCTACCTTTAAAAGAATGAATCCTCCAATTACCAAAGACACCGCTACGGTGATGGGGTTTTCTAATAATCCATCTATCCAGTCACTTAATAATAGTCCTAAAACCACAGCGGGAAGAAAGGCAACGAGCAACTTAAAATAAAAATCAACACTTTGAAAAAATCGCTTAAAATAAAGCACCACCACTGAGAGAATTGTTCCCAATTGTATGACAATGGTAAAGAGTTTGGTAAAATCTTCTTGCGCTATGCCAAAAAAGGATGATGCGATAATCATGTGTCCGGTGGATGAGACAGGTAAAAACTCGGTAATACCTTCTATAATCGCAAGGATAATGGCTTGAAATATGTCCAAAACTTAATCTTTCTTCTTGTGGGGATTCAACAATATGGCATAAATTTCTATTCCAAGACCTATAAGGACAAGAGTAGGAGCCAGTCTAATTCTTCTAAAATTATAAATATCCTCACTAAATACATTGGGATCATCACTGCCCCCGCCACTCATGAGAATAAATCCAAGAACTATAAAGGCCAGCCCCAAAAACATAAATTGATAATTCTTTTTCTGGAAGATAAACTCCGGCTTTGTTCCCGAATTTGGATTATTCCTATTCTTTTTCATATGCGGACTTTCATTTGTTTTTTATTGGTCATATGGAACATCCATAATCATACCCTTGCATGTTCTAACAAACTTTTATGATGGGCGTTTCATCTTGCAAATTTAGTAATATAAATCGTCTGTCCTTAAATTTAAAAAACGTTGTGTCGCAAAATAGGTACTGATAAGGGAGATAAGTACTCCTAAAACAAATACCCCTATAAATAGTAGTACTACCACGGTAGGGTCTTGTAAAAGACTAAGCTCCGGGAAGTTAATGTTCAGATAATAGGCCACTATACTCAGTGCCACCATCGCAATAACGGCTCCCAAAATTCCCAATTTTATGTTAGTAATAATAAATGGTAAACGAATAAACATTTTGGTAGCACCAACCATTTGCATGGTTTTAATGATAAAACGTTTGGAATAAATAGATAGCCGGATACTACTATTAATAAGAAGCACAGCAATAAATGTAAAAATTCCGCTTGCCACCAGGATCCAAAAACTAATTTTTTTTACATTTTCATTTAGTAAAGCTATTAGTGGTTTATCATAATTCACCTCTTGTACATAGGCCTTGGACGAAAGTTCGGAAGCAATCTCCTCTATTTGTTCTGTAGAAACAAAATCAGCCTTTAGCTTTACATCTATTGAATTCTTAAGTGGGTTATAACCCAAGAAATCGAGAAAATTTTCGCCAATTTCTTCGCTGTGTTGCTCCGCCGCCTCTTCTTTGGAAATATACGTGGCCGACTTGGCATACTCTGCCAACGAAAGAGTTTTTTGCAGTTGATCTATTTCAACCTGTTTTGCCGTATCTTTTAAAAATACAGAAATAGAAATCTGTTCTTTAAAGTGGTCTGCGAGTTTTTTAGTATTTAATACCAAAAGCCCAAGAATACCTAAAAGAAAAAGCACTAACCCAATACTCAATACAACAGAAAAATAAGAAGATATCAATTTTCTTTTTTGATAATTTTCAAATGATTTACCCATAGTGGAAAATGAATATGTAAAAATAGTAAAGTAAATTGAAAAACAAACCCAAGCCTGTTTGTTTCGGATTCTTATTGTTTGGATGCGGTTATCGTTTAAGTGCAAAATGTCCTTTTAATTCAATGCCATCCATTATAATGCTGTACCAATAATCTGAAGACGGTAATGGACTACCCTTATACGTACCATCCCAGCTCATAGGCTCATTCTTTGTCAATGAAAGTAATTGACCATAGCGTGTATAAATGCGAATTTCATAAGCGTCTAAAAACTCAAAACCTTCTGCCTGAAAAACATCATTACTATAATCTCCATTGGGGGTGAAAAATTTAGGAATTACCAAATGAATAAATTCCCTTGTGACAATTCCACATCCTCCTCTTTCTCTTACAAAAATAGTGTAACGTCCTCCCGGAATGTTTTCAAAGACAGGACTGTCTGTAAAGTTTGTACCATCTAAAGAATAATCAAAATTGCCACTATTTTCAGTAGTGATGGTTATGGTGTACTCTTCTGACCAAATGCGATCAATAATTGGGAGCTCTATTTGTTCCAGTGTTATCATTTTGGTTCGTTGGCAGCCATCCGGTGTAGTAACTATTGCACTATATAATCCGGGAGTGGTGACATTAATTTCTTGAGTGGTTTCGCCTGTATTCCATTGATACATCATGTTGTCTGCTTCTACACTCAAAAGTTGGGAGGTTCCCTCACAAAAAGTGAGATTCTCATCGCTAAGTTCCGGCACTGAATAAAAGGATACATTTATAGCTGTCCGTGTATAGGATCTACATTGTGCAGCTATTGTAACGGCCTCTGCATAGTAGGTGCCCGGGGTAAGCGGCTCAAAGGAGATACTATTCTCTAAGAGTAGGTTGCCTCCAATTTCCCCATCATACCAATTTACATTTACACCGGTAGGCACGGTCACTGAAATTCTTTGATTCTCATTAGGGCATAAGGAAATATTGGTTATCGGAGTTTGAGGTGCGTCCGGGATAGGAATAAAAATTATGTCAAAAACTTCTGAAATCGCTATGCATTGTGGATTGGAAAGGTTAATTGGATCCTCTGCTACTTTGGCTCGGTAAAACCGGCTCGTACTCAAATTCACAACATCAAGAGTATTATTAGTAGCACCGGGAATATCCACCCAATAGATGCCATCCGGGCTTTGTTGCCATTGGTAAGCATGGGTGCTATAGATAGAAAAATCCGGATTGGCGTTAAGTGTAGTGGTAACTGGACCATCATCTTCACAGAGTAATAAATAGGTGTTATTTTCGGCATCCGTAATATCAATAAAATCCCCACAGGATTTAAATACAATATCGTCAATAGCCAAATCATTACCACAGCCTCCTTCGCCATTATTAAGCATTTTTAGAATTACAGAAGTCTGTCCGGGCAATGTTTGAAATACTAGTCCGTATTGCCGCCACTGCGGGGAAGCGGTACCCTGAATAGGTCCTGTATCTCCATTGGCAAGAAGGTTTGTATCGGTATTGTCCCATATTTGAAACTTTACATTGATAGGGATTCCTATACCTTCACATCCACTTATAGGCAATAAATTAATAAGCCAGGATGAAAATTCGTAGGAGGTATTTTCACAGAGTCCGTCTACAGTTCTTCTAAAGAATTCTCCGGCAGTAAAATCCGCATTTACAATAAAACTTTTCCCATCAACATCATTGGGAGTGCGGTCTGGGGTGTCATGCCAATCAAAGTAAGCGGTTGAACTTGAAATAGTATAACTACCGTCAGAAGGGGTTCCCGTGACAAAGGAATAGGAGGTAGTTCCCGGAGGTAACGCCGGACCCGCGGTGGTTCCGCTGCCAAAATCTTCGGTAAATATGGGGTCTCCAGAATTGCCGTTGCAAAATCCCAATTGCGCCTGTGATGGCAAACACCACAGGACAATAAGCAATAGCGACAACAAGGAAAAGTTTTTGTTCATCTTCAAGCTTTAAAGATAGCACACAATTTCAATTGATATTAAGGATGTTGGTGAAAGACGCATCTTTAGGGTTTAATGGTCGCCTTTAAATGGGGAAGTTGATAGAATCTTTTCCCTTTTCAGGGATTAAGCCTATTTTTGCGGCAATTACAAAT
>CAYTDS010000064.1:0-10805 GCA_964436555.1 uncultured Flavobacteriaceae bacterium
AGTAATGGGGAGGGATATATTCGATTTTCTTTATGTGTTACAGAAGATAAAATAAGGGAAGCAATAGGGAGGTATTAGTATTGAGTAGTTAGTATGGAGAAGTGAAATGTTTCAAGTTTATGGTTTCTAGTTTAAATGCAATCTTTGATTGTATTATTTTGGGAGAAAATAATTTACATTTTAAAGGAGTGAAAAATAGCGAAAACTGGAAAATCATCAACCAACAACGATTAACGAACAACAAAAAATGAATGTATTTGTAATCGGTATCGGTCTGATTGGAGGTTCTATGGTAAAGGATATAAAGCGTTTATATGCTGACACCAAAGTTTATGGGATAGATGCCAATCCGTTACATTTAGAAGAAGCAGAAGCTTTAGGATTAATTGATGTGCAATCAGGTTTTGACCAATTGCATCTGGCAGATGTAGTCATTGTTGCAATTCCTGTAGATGTGATGCTAAATGTTTTACCAAAAGTATTGGACGCCATCTCTGATGAAGCGATTGTTTTCGATGTAGGCTCTACCAAATCACAGGTATGCAAAGAAGTAGAAGGACATAAGAGAAGACGTAACTTTTTGGCTTGCCATCCCATTTCCGGAACTGAATTTTCAGGACCATCTGCGGCAATAGAGAATTTGTTTGTAGACAAAGCAAATATTATTTGCGAGGTAGAGAAAACTGCATTTAAGCTTCAGGAAAAAGCACTTGACCTCTTTAAGCAACTAGGCATGCGTATTCGTTATATGAATCCGGAGGCGCACGATAAGCACATTGCGTATGTATCACATTTGTCACATATCAGTTCTTTTATGTTAGGAAAGACGGTAATTGAGAAAGAGAAAAATGAACGGGATATTTTTGACATGGCGGGAAGTGGATTTGAAAGCACTGTTCGGTTGGCAAAAAGCTCACCGGCGATGTGGACGCCCATTTTTAAGCAGAATAAAGAGAATGTAGTAGAAACTTTAGAAGAATACATTCAAAACTTAATCGAGTTTAAAAAGATGCTTCTCCAGGATGATTATGAAGGCATTTATAACGAAATGAATAATACCAATAAAATAAAAGAAATATTAAACGGAATACCACAAAACAAGAAATAATAGCGTAAAAAATGGAAAATTCAAAAGAAATGAGGACTTGGTTAGACGATATGAAATTAGACCATCCTTTGGTCATTGCCGGTCCATGTAGTGCTGAAACAGAAGATCAGGTACTGAGAATAGCGCATGAGTTAAAGGATACCGATGTTAATTATTACCGAGCAGGAATCTGGAAGCCAAGAACACGTCCCGGAATGTTCGAAGGGGTAGGAGCCATTGGTTTAAAATGGTTGCAACGGGTTCAGGAAGAAACCGGGATGAAGACCGCTACGGAGGTGGCCAACCGTGCCCATGTAGATTTGGCATTAGAGAATAACGTGGATTTATTGTGGATCGGCGCCCGATCTACAGTTAGCCCTTTTATCATTCAGGAGATTGCTGATGCTTTGGAAGGCACAGATAAAATTATCCTTGTTAAAAATCCGGTAAATCCGGATTTATCTCTTTGGTTAGGAGCAATAGAAAGACTTGCTAAAGCTAATATTAAAAAATTAGGAGTAATTCACAGAGGATTTTCTACTTACGAAAAAACAAAATATCGCAATATTCCGGAATGGCAATTGGCGATTGAGTTGCAGACCAAATTTCCTGACCTGCCTATCATCAATGACCCTTCACATATAACAGGAAGAAGAGATATGATTTTTGATGTATCCCAAACCGCATTGGATTTGAATTTTGATGGGTTAATGATAGAAACTCACGATGATCCGGACAATGCATGGAGTGATGCAGCTCAACAAGTAACTCCTGCACGCTTGGTTCAAATCATGAAGGATTTAAAAATCAGAAAAGAAACTGATCAGGAATCAGAATACAACAGCAAATTGAGTAATCTTCGTGCCCAAATCGATATTATGGACAATCAGTTATTGGACATCTTAGGGAAACGAATGAAAATTTCTGAAGGAATTGGAGAGCTAAAGAAACAAAGGAATGTGGCTGTTTTACAAAGTGCCCGTTGGAACGAGATTCTTGGCGCTATGATTTTAGAAGGTGAAACTAAAGGATTAAGCGAAGAATTTGTGTTGCGAATGTTCAAAGCAATTCATCAGGAATCCATTAACCATCAGGAAAAAATTATTAACGCATAGTTGACAAAGCCCAGCGATAAGCCGGGTTTTTTATTGGAACAAGTTGGAGGAATATAAAAGTTAAATTTATCTTTAAAGTGTAACAACTTGGATTTAAGGTCATCTTTACCCAAACTAAAACACATAGAACATGAAAAATATAATCACCGTTTGCCTAATGTTATTAACTGTTACTGCTTTTTCACAGCGCATTATAGACAAACAAGTAGGCAATTTCAATGAAGTAAAAGTTTTTGATTTAATAGAAGTCAATTTGATTCATTCTGATGAGAATAAGGTATTGATTAAAGGGAAGAATGTAGATGATATTCAAATTGTAAATAACAATGGCAAACTTAAAATAAGGATGCAGTTGGACAAAATTTTTACAGGAGAGGATACTTTTGTAGAGGTGTATTATACAAGTTTAGATGTGATTGATGGTAATGAAGGTGCAAAAATAACCTCTAACGAACAAATCAAACAAAACACCATTGAACTTAGAACACAAGAAGGATCAAAAATAAAAGTGGGCTTGGATGTAGCCTATGCAAAAATTAGAGCAGTGACAGGAGGTATTGTAGAAGCTTCAGGATTGGCTAAAAGTCAGGAGGTTGTAATAAACACCGGAGGAATTTTTGAAGGGAGGTCTTTAAAGACTGAGAATTCAAAAATTAAGATCAGTGCCGGAGGCGAATCTGAAATTTACGCTACTGAAAGCGTGGATATCAATATTAGAGCCGGTGGCGATGTAGACGTTTATGGTAATCCAAAAGAGGTAAATAAGAATACCTTCGCAGGAGGAAGAGTGCATATTAGAGGATAGGATCAATACATGCAAAAAAAAACCAATCAATTAATAATGTTGTAGTAACTAAGATGAAATTAGGAATACTTTTAATCTTAATGTCCTTACAATTTAATCTGCTGAGTGGTCAAACTTCTTTGCAAGAAATAGCCTTAAATAAAGGAAGTTTTAATGTCGGATTTTACCATTTTCAAGTCAACGATAGCACAAGAACTTATAAAAGATTATTCGATTGGAATAATAAAAGTATACCACGACCAATTCCAATTAGCTTATGGTACCCTGCTAAGGAGAATTTAGAAGATTTAGAAGCTTTAAAGATTTTAGATTACTTTGAAATTTTGAAAGAGGAAGAAGAATGGGAATACTTACCAAATGAACAACTGTTAAATTGGTTTAACTATCCAAACACGCTTAGCAACCAAAATCACCTTAAACAAAAAGCCACTGCCTACAAGCAAAAAGAACCTATTGATGGAAGATTTCCTGTAGTGATTTATGCTCCAAGCTATCAAGCATCTTCCATAGAAAATTTTGCCCTCTGCGAGTTTTTGGCGAGTCATGGATATCTTGTTATTTCCAGCCCGAGTCGGGGAACCGAAAATAGATTTTTTGAGGGCGGGACGGAGAAGGACATGGAAACTCAGGCAAGAGATGTTGAATTTTTGGTAAAAGAAGTTGGGAAATTGCAGAACGCCGACTTTAACCGGATTGCAACAATGGGCTTCAGTTTTGGCGGAATGGCTAACATGCTTGCACAAATGCGAAATAAGAATATCAAAGCGGTAATAAGTCTTGATGGCAGTGAAAGGTATCAGTATACTACTTTAAAAAAATCGCCTTTTTTTAATATTGCAAAAGTGAATATTCCTTTTATCCACATGGCACAAAAAGATATTCCTGAGCAAGTTTTAAAAGAGGATAATATAAATGCAGAACTGAATCAAAAATTTGAGTTATATGATAGTATTGTTCATAGTGATGCATTCCAATTAAAATTTCATAACCTAGCCCATTCCCATTTTAGTACTTTGGGAGTTCTTTTTGAGCCACGGGATGAAAGACAGGACAGGAGTGATTTGAAAATAATGGAATCTTATAAATGGGTCACCGAATATACCCTGAACTTTTTAAACGCCTTCTTGAAAGACGATACAAAAGCTTTAAAGTTTTTAGAAAATGAACCTTCTGCAAACGGAGTAAAAAAGGGTTTAATTACTAAACAGTCCAAGAAGCCACTAAACAATAAGTTTAATTTTCAGGATTTCAACGAGTTAGCATCAAAACAGAACTACGAAAATTTAAATGAGCTTTACAAATCAATTCTGGAAATGAACCCGATGATGGAATTACCGGAAGGAAGTTTAAATAATCTTGGATTACAACTGGTTTTCAATCCGAAGACCTCTCAAAAAGGGATTAATGTATTTTTGTTTGCAACAGGCATGTATCCAAATTCTGCCAATCTTTTTGATAGCCTTGCAGAAGCATATTTATTCACAGGCAACAAAGACAAAGCCATAGAAAACTTCAAGAAGTCTTTGAAATTAGATTCTCAAAACCAAAATGCTGTTGAACGATTGAAATTACTTGAGAAATGAACTAAATTGTTCTATTTAACAATGGTATCAATAGGAAATGCCAAAGGAGTAAATGAGAACTAATTTTGAAGGCATATTAAAAAGTTTAGATTATTACTTCAGGTCTTTAAACAAAAAGTAAGCATCAAATTATGATTTGCAAACCTTTAAATTCAAAGTTGTACTTTTCTTATGCCGTATTTATCAGTTTTTTATTGATAAATTATTCTTGTAATCAAACTGCTAAAATAAAAAAATTCGATTTATCTGTTGAACTCGATAGCATTCTAAAGCGAGATCAGAAACATAGACAGCAACTAACCAATTTATCGGAGCAAGGTGAAGGGGATAATGAAAGAGCAAGGACTATATGGGTAAAACAGGATAGTTTGGATTCAATTAACTTGAAAAGTGTGATTGAGATTATCAATAAAATTGGAAAATATCCGGGTAAATCAATGGTTGGTGTTTCCTCAAGTGTTAGTGTGTTTTATGTTTTGCAACATTCTCCTGATAGCATTCACAAACGCTATCTGAAATTAATCAGAACTGCTGCGGATGAGGACGAGCTTGATAAAAGTTATTATGCAAAATACTTAGATCGCCATTTAATGCACCAAGGAAAACCCCAAATTTATGGAACACAAATTAGAATAGATTTTGAAATAGATTCTCTTTCAGGTAAAAGGAAAACGAGAAATTATCTTTGGCCAATCGCAGATACCACTGGTATTGATTCTTTACGAAGATTAAATAATTTAGGACCTCTTGAAGCGTACTTGTGGGAACAGGGATTGAGCAGATGGGAGGATTAAATAAAGTACTTTTTTGTTAATCTTAATTTTAAGATCTAATAAGTAATCTATATTGAACTCACATAAATAGCCTTTATCAATAAAAATCCCGAAAAAGCTTCGGGATTTTTTGTGTCTAAACAATAAATTTATTTTTTAAAAATATACCGCGTAATAAAAATACCTTGTCCATCCCCGTTTCCTGCGTCGCTTTCTACAGCACTTACCACAAATGCCAATTCCCATCCTTCCGCAACCAATGCATTGATTTTAGAAGTAATTACCGCATCATTGGCAGCAATATTTTGAAACCGGATTCCTCCAATATTGTAGAAGTTTAATAATTTGGTTTCTTCAAAATTCTTAACCCGAATTTCACTTCTATCGGCTTTGTTTCTGGTGTTATCCTCTTCGGTTTGTACCGAAGCATATTCCTGATAATTTTTTTCCTCCTGGGCATCAATTATTCTGGAACGTCCAAGACCACTGGGGACTATAGATTCTACACTAGTAATAACTTTGTACTGTTGTGCATTTGCATCAATTGTAATTGCACCTACAAGTAATGCCATAAAAACTATTTTTTTCATTTTAAAAGGGTTTGTTTTAAGGTTGATCCAATCAAATATACGCCAAATGTTAAATGGAAAAATCGTTATTTTGCTTCGGGAAGAAAATTTTTAAAAAGCATAATGATAGGAACAGTTTATAAATCTACCGGAAGTTGGTACACTGTAAAGGCTGAGGATGGTTTTTTTTATGATTGCACTATTAAAGGAAAGTTTCGGATCAAAGGGATAAAAAGCACTAATCCCGTTGCTGTGGGAGATTGTGTTACATTCGACATTGAAAAAATCGGTGATGAAACCATGGGTATTATTACCGGTATTGCTGATAGAAAGAATTATATCATTCGTAAATCCGTGAATCTTTCTAAACAGACGCATATTATTGCTTCAAATTTAGATCAGGTTTTTTTAATGATCACCCTTAATAATCCACCTACATTTACCAGTTTTATAGATCGTTTTTTGGTCACTTCAGAAGCCTATCATATTCCTGCCATTTTATTGTTCAATAAGATAGATACGTATACCGATGCCGAATTAGGGGAAATAAAGTACCTGGCCGAACTTTATAGAAAAATTGGCTATACCTGTATTGGGATTTCTGCAACAACCGGAAAGAATATTGATAAAGTAAAAGAAATAATGAAAGGGAAAACTAGTATGTTTTCAGGGCATTCCGGCGTGGGTAAATCTACTTTGGTCAATGCCATTGAGCCGGATTTAAACCTAAAAACCACCAAAATTTCTTCGCAACATTCTCAAGGACAGCATACTACTACTTTTGCCGAGATGTTTGACCTGCAAATGGACGCCCGCATCATTGATACTCCCGGCATCAAAGGATTTGGTGTAGTGGATATGGAAAAGGAAGAAGTTGCCGGCTATTTCCCGGAGTTTTTTGAGTTAAAGCCCTTTTGTAAGTTCCATAACTGTCTTCATATGGATGAACCACATTGTGCTGTAAAAGAGGCTTTGGAAAAAGACGAAGTGGCGTGGAGTCGTTACAGAAGTTATATACAAATTATTATGGGAGAGGAAGATGGTTACCGTACTGATATTTATGAGCAAAAATAGATGAGAGCAGTTATTCAGCGGGTATCCAGAGCAAGCGTTACCGTAAATTTGGAGACCATAGCAAAAATAGATACTGGACTACTTATATTGTTGGGGATTGAAGATGCCGATACATTAGAAGATATACAATGGCTTTCAAAAAAGATAGCGAACCTTCGTATTTTTAATGATTCGGATGACGTAATGAATACATCTTTAATAGATGTTAACGGAAATGCCATAGTGGTGAGTCAGTTTACCTTGCATGCGGCAACGAAAAAAGGGAATCGACCATCCTATATAAAAGCGGCCAAACCGGAAATAGCCATCCCCATTTATGAAAAATTTGTTCAGCAGCTAGAAGCTGATTTAGGAAAGAAAATCGGAACAGGCGTTTTTGGCGTGGATATGAAAGTAGAACTTCTAAACGATGGTCCTGTTACCATAATAATTGACACTAAAAATAGAGAATAGGCTATTTAGTCGATTATTTTTTAGTAATTGTAAGAAAATTAAGATGTTTGTCGTTCTTATGATTAGCCAAAACCAACAATGAAATATCCTTTACTAGTTTTTACAAGCTTAATTTTTTATTGCTCCACTGCACAAGAAATAACGTATCAATCCTTGTTATTAAATAAAAGTCTAACGGATAATGCTAATGCAATTGTCCGTAAAGACGAGTTTAGTGTCAATTTGCATAGTCATAGAGAAATGACTGTAAAGCAAAAGCGGGTTGTTACAGTACTCAATAAGGGAGGAAACAGCCTCGTAAATGCCTATCTTTTTTATGATAAAAATGTGACCATAAAAAGCTTAGAGGCACGTGTTTTTGATATTGCGGGGATTGAAATAGGTAAAATTAAAAGAAAGGAGTTCAAAGATGTTAGTGCAGTTGATGGTGGCACCTTGTACTCAGATTCCAGAGTTCTTTATCTGGAATACACTCCTGTAAAATACCCATACACCATTGAACTTGTTTATGAGTATAAAACCCTGAATACTGCATTTATTCCGTTTTGGAATCCTTTAGATGCAGAGAATTTAAGTGTAGAGCAAAGTAGTTTTACAATAACCGATGAGGTTGGACTTGCAATTAGAACAAAAGAACTTAATCTGGAAGGTTTTACTGGAATCGAAAAAAGCAGTAGTGGAAATACAATAAGCTATAGTGCTAAGAATCTTCCTGCTTCCAAAAAGGAAGATTACAGTCCGCCACTTTATGAATTTGCACCACGTGTTCTGTTTGCCAGTTCCAAATTCAATTTGGAAGGGGTAGATGGTGTTGCATCAGATTGGCTCACCATGGGTAAGTGGCAATATGATAAGTTATTAACCAATAAAGATATACTTCCTCCTCTTATTCAAAGTCAGATGCTCCAAAAAGTGGCCGGAATTACTGACCCAATTGAGAAAGCGAAAATAGTTTATAAATACGTTCAGGAAAATACCCGATACATAAGTGTGCAAGTAGGTATTGGAGGTTGGATGCCTATTGATGCCACAACTGTAGATAAGGTAAAGTATGGTGATTGTAAAGGGCTTACCAACTATACCAAAGCTTTGTTAAAGACGGTAGGTGTAGAATCTTATTATTCTGTTGTGTATGCAGGAAAAGATAAAAGAGGTATAGATAATGACTTTGCTTCAATGCAAGGCAACCATGTTATTTTAAACATTCCTACCAACAGTGGTGACACATGGTTAGAATGCACCAGCCAGACATTGCCTTTTGGGTTTTTGGGTGATTTTACGGATGACAGAGCAGTACTAGTGCTAACACCAGAGGGAGGTAAAATAAAACGGACCCCTGTTTATAAAGAAGAAGACAATCATCAAAGCACTACATCTCGTTTGCAAATAGATGCTAAAGGCAATTTGGCAGGTCAAGTCTTGGTTACCACACAAGGGCTTCAATATGACAATCGTTTTCATCTTTCAAAAAGCTCAAAAGACGATGTGATTAAGCATTATAAATCGTATTGGAACTACGTAAATAATTTGACCATCAACCAATACACCTTGAAAAATGATGACCATAGGATTTCTTTTGATGAAGAGGTACAGCTCTCAGCAATAGGATATGCTTCCGTAACCGGTGACAGGTTAATTTTCTCTCCTAATATTTTAAACAGGAATACATCCAATCCAGATAGATATAAAGAGCGACTTTCCCCTTTAAAAATCAACAGGGGATATTTTGATGAAGATGAATTTACAATTGCCCTGCCGGAAGGATTTATCATTGAAGCCTTACCCAAGAATTCTTCCCTAAAAACAACTTATGGAACCTATTCCTTTGAGATAATCGCAAATGAAGACCATACGATAACATATAAAAGGCAGATGCTCCTCAAAGAAGGGTCGCATTCTAAAGAAGACTATGAGGAGTTTAGAGATTTTATAAAGGAGACCAACAAACTTGATAATGCCAAAATTGTACTAATCAAAAAAACTATTTAATGAGATTTAAAAAGAGTATACGCTTTTGCTTTATGGTTGCAGTAACTGTATTACAAGCACAAAAAAATGAATTTGGAAAAGTAGACATAGCAGAAATACAGCAAAAGTTGCATTCAAAAGATTCAACTGCTTCTGCCGCTATAATTTATAAAATAGGGAAAACGGACATGAAGTATGACAATCAATGGATATACAATCATGATGTTGCTGTAAGGATAAAAGTCTACAAAAAAGAAGGTTATGACTATGCTACAGTCCAAGTACCACTGTACACCGGATCGGGAGCGGGAAGTAAGGAAAAGTTTTTAGGGCTTAAGGCATTTACCTATAATGTTGAAGGGGGTAAAGTTGTGAAGGAAAAAATAAAGAGTGATGGAGAATTTGAGGAGGTTTTAAATGAAAATTGGGTTTTAAAAAAGTTTACTTTTCCCAATGTTAAAGAAGGTTCTATTCTGGAGTATTCTTACACTATTGTCTCTCAATTTATTACTACACTTCCCGAATGGCAATTTGAATATAAAATTCCTGTAGATTATGTGGAATACAGTACTCACATACCGGAATATTTTAGTTACAAAGAATTTAATAAGGGTTATTTTCCATTGAAACGAGATAGGACAACCACAAGAGGCCAATTTACTTTCAGATATGAGCATCAATCACTGGGAAGTTCTGCTATCGATGCGCACAAATCTCAATATCAGACATTGGATTGTAATATTATCGTTAATAAATATACTGCTACAAATATTCCTAAAATTACCGAGGAAGCTTACATTAATAATATCAATAATTACATAACCACACTGAAGCATGAGTTGGCATGGTCAAAAATGCCTGAGTCTGCGGTGAAATATCACAATCAAACCTGGGAAAATGTAGCCAAAAAAGTATACGATTATGATGGCTTTGGAAAGGAACTCAATCGAAGTGGCTATTTTGAAGCAGACTTGAAACCCTTGCTGGATGCTGCGACAACCCCATTGGAAAAATCAGCAATTGTCTTTGGATTTGTAAAACAAAAAATAACCTGGAACGGAAAATATGGAATAGGTTGTGACAAAGGCGTTAGGGAGGCGTATAAAAATAATACGGGAAATATAGCTGAAATAAACCTCATGCTCACGGCTATGTTGCGCTATGCGGGTGTAAATGCGAATCCGGTATTGGTAAGTACCAGAGCACATGGAATTCCACTTTTTCCGACTGTAGATGGCTTTAATTATGTTATAAGTGCTGTAGAACTAAACAACGGGATGGTCTTATTAGATGCCAGCAGTAAATTTAGTGAACCTAATATCCTCCCGGAAAGAGCTTTGAACTGGTTTGGAAGGTTATTGCGAAAAGATGGTAGCTC
>CAYTDS010000065.1:0-1757 GCA_964436555.1 uncultured Flavobacteriaceae bacterium
TTCCATTCTCCAAACCTACGCCATCATTGATACCTGCATTGTTTACCAATCCGTCTATTCTTCCATACTTATAAATGACCTCCCCAACAGCAGACTTACATTGATCAGGGTCTGTTAGTTCCGCTAGGGCATAAAAGGCATCGCCTCCATTATTCTTGATTGCTTCTACAGCTTTTAAAATACTCTCGCTATCCCTGCCTACAATAACAGGAATTGCTCCTTCTTCAGCCAAAACCGTACTAATACCATAGCCAATCCCTTTTGATCCGCCGGTTACAAGAATAACCTTATTCTTTAATTTTAAATCCATTTATAAAATATCAATGTTCAAGGTTATTAAAAGTGGTTTGATTCTATCTTACAGCCTGACTGAAATTATCACACCAATTAAGTATATGCCTTCACATGTTGTTTTGAAGTACCCAAACCTTCAATTCCTAATTCTACAACATCCCCGGGTTTAAGATATTTGGGAGGCTTAAAGCCTAATCCTACGCCAAATGGCGTGCCTGTTGAAATAATATCTCCCGGTAACAAGGTCATAAACTGACTTATATAGCTTATCATCTGTTGGGTATTGAAAATGAAATCTGAGGTAGAACTATTTTGAACTAGTTCTCCATTTAATTTTAGCCACAGATGAAGGTTGTTGGGATCTTTAATTTCATCCTTTGTGGCAATAAAAGGTCCAACCGGAGCAAACGTGTCACAGCTTTTTCCCTTTACCCATTGTCCGCCATGCTCCAATTGAAAGGCTCGCTCACTGTAATCATTATGCAATACATATCCCGCTACATAATCCAGTGCGTTTTCTTCTGTGACATAAGATGCCCTTTTACCGATAACAATAGCCAACTCTACCTCCCAATCTGTCTTCTCACTGCCTTTTGGAATAATAAGATCATCATTGGGTCCGACTAAAGCGGATGTGGCTTTGAAAAATAAAATGGGCTCTGTTGGAATGGCCATACCACTCTCTGCGGCATGCTGTGCATAGTTTAAACCTACACAGACTATCTTGGAAGGTCTAACCAAAGGTACCCCTAAGCGAATATTGACACCCACCTCAGGGCTGCTGTTCTCATTGCTATCAAGCCACTTTTTCAATCGCTCTAATCCGTCGGTTTCAAAAAATTCTTCGGTATAATCCTGACCAAACTTCGATACATCAATGCGTTTACCACTATCCAATAACACTCCAGGTTTTTCTTTTCCCGGTTCACCAAATCGTATTAACTTCATCTTTAATCTATTTATCTATTTCAAATTTTATTGTTTGAGCGTGAATATCCTAGGAAATAATTCCCAGTCTATTTTGATGCTTGGAGGGCACTTTACCCATTTAATTTTATATAGCCTCCATCAATAGGAAAATCTGTTCCGGTAATAAAAGAAGCCTCATCTGAACAAAGATAAAGTGCCAGATTGGCCACCTCTTCAGGTTTTCCCATACGGCCTATAGGCTGCGATTTTGATAACTTATTGAACATTTCCTCCTCCTGTCCGGGGTAATTTTTCTTTATAAATCCATCTACAAAAGGAGTATGAATACGGGCTGGAGAAATACTGTTGCAACGTATGCCTTGATTCATATAATCCTTTGCTACAGAATACGTCATGGTAAGTACAGCTCCTTTGGTCATAGAATAGGCAAAGCGATCCGAAATACCTAGAGTAGCAGCAATCGATGCCATATTTAATATTACTCCACCCCTATCCTTCATCTTTCCAATTACAGCATGCATGCAATTGTACAC
>CAYTDS010000065.1:1857-3293 GCA_964436555.1 uncultured Flavobacteriaceae bacterium
CGAATGAATGTAATCTGAAATGAACTGAAATATACAAAAACAAAACTAATATCTAAATCCTGAAACTACTTCCTAAATTGTATCGCTTTCCAATACTTTTTTGACAGGCTGACAACCTTCCTAATTATAAATCGGTTTTAAAACGGTAGTCACCTTAGTTCAAAAGGATGTCGTTAAGGAAAATATGGGAATAGGTATAAAACAATACCATCTCTTAAATTAACTTTTATGTATATTTAATTCCAAATTAAATGGAATAATGAGAATTGATAGTCACCAGCATTTTTGGAAATACAACACGGCAACCCATGGCTGGATTTCCGACACGATGTCCATTATTCGCAATGATTTCTTGCCTGAGCATCTAAAGCCTATTTTGATGCAAAACAATATTCAGGGCTGCGTTGCGGTTGAGGCACATCAATCTGAAAAAGAGACAGAGTTCCTTCTCAAATGTGCTGAGGAGCATACTTTTATAAAAGGTGTTGTGGGCTGGGTAGATTTAAGGTCTGATCGCGTGGAAGAACGGTTGGAACATTATGCAAAGAATCCCTTCTTAAAAGGAATACGCCATTTAGTGCAGGAGGAAGGAGAAGGATTTATGCTAGGCGCTGCGTTTCAAAATGGAATTTCAAAGTTAAATTACTATGGTCTTACCTATGATATTTTAATTTTTCCACATCAAATTAAAGAAGCAACCGCATTGGTTACCAAATTTCCGGAACAAGCTTTTGTGTTGGATCATTTAGCCAAACCTTATATCAAGGCAAAAGAAATTGAAAATTGGCAAAGCGATATTGAAATTCTGGCACAAAACAAAAACATGCTATGCAAGATTTCAGGAATGGTTACCGAAGCGGACTGGAGAAATTGGTCCGAAGCCGATTTCAACCCTTACCTCGATGTTATTTTTGAGTGTTTTGGCGCAGAGCGGATTATGTTCGGATCGGACTGGCCGGTGTGTAAACTTGCAGGAGAATATAATCAGGTGCTTCAAATTGTAGAAAACTATATTTCTAAATTTTCAAAGGAAGAACAAAAAAAGATAATGGGAGAGAATGCTATTAACTTTTACAATTTAAATACCTAGTCTGACTTTTATTTAATCGATAAACTGAAAAACTTACGAAATATATGAAAAAACATTATTTGGCCTTAGACTTAAAAGATGATGAGGAGCTTATAAAAAAGTATGATGACTACCACAAGGATGTTTGGCCTGAAGTGCTCAAAAGTCTTGGAGATTCCGGGATACAATCCATGCAAATATATAGAGTTGGTAACCGTTTGTTTATGATTATAGAAGTAGACGATTCGTTTTCCTTTGAAAAGAAAAATAAAATGGATGCCAATAATGTAAAAGTTCAGGAATGGGAAGAATTGATGTGGAACTACCAACAAGCCCTACCCTTTGCCCAACCGGGACAAAAATGGTT
>CAYTDS010000065.1:3393-8059 GCA_964436555.1 uncultured Flavobacteriaceae bacterium
TAGACATCAGTCTATTTGATTTAGTTTTAAAAGTGCCTCAGATTTAGAGTTTACATTTAACTTTAAGTAAATGTTCTGAATATGAAAATTCACAGCACTTGGCGTTACAAACAACTTGTCTGCAATAACCTTATACGTTGCGCCTTTACACAAATAATCTATAATCTGATTTTCCCTTTCAGAAAAAACGATATACGACTGTTTGTGGTAATTTGATATTACTTTTTCAATAATATCGTTGCTCATAGCGGCACCTTCATATTTAATAGAATTTAACGCATGGTGTAATCTCTTTTTACTTACCGGTTTGGTAATAAAACCATTGGCACCACATTTAAAAGATTTTTTAATTAATTCAAAATCTGTTTGATTACTTATCATTATAATTTTCACATTATTATCTTTTTTTCGAAAAGACCGTATACTTTCCATATCATTATGATTAGGTGTAGCTACCTCCAAAACCACAATATCCGGTTGAATTTTTGAAAATTCCTTTAATGCTTCTTCTACCGTATTATATAGGCCTTCCAGAGCATAATCCTTATACTTTTCAAAATAATATTGGTAACCTTCATGACAGAATGGGTCGTTGTCAATTAAAATAACTTTTAAAATAGGTGATTTCATAGTAGGTGTTTTTAAAGGTATTCCTTTATTTTTTATTAGAAAATCAGGTAATACTCGAGTTAAAATTCAGTGCGATTTGGGAAATTAAAGTAATAAGAGCTCATTCCGTACCTCAAAAATTCGAGTTTAATTGACACAACTGTACAATTGTTCCTGACTAGATTATAAGCGTAGCAAGGGCTACTGTTCTAGTTTTTACACAAATAACAGGGCAAAAAAAATGAATTAAAAAGATCGGTAAACCATTAGTTCAAGGGCAATATAGACCTTTGTATTATTGACCGGTAGAGGCGTGGAATTAGGTATTGAAATTCTAAAAGTTTTTCAATAATTCGTTCCGGACTATTCTTAGCTTTAAAGATCAGTAGGAAACTGGTCACGCTAAGAATAGTTTATTCGTTATACTTGGGTCAATAAAAGGACTAAACTTCCTTGAGGGATGATCTAAAATTTAAAAACGACAAATAATTTGAAATTGTGAGAAGTAGGTCCTGTTTAAGAACAATTTTAGAGTTTGTTCTGGCGTTAAGCATACTGTTTTTACTGCTTTTGGTACTTTTTTGTAGGTAAAAAATTTCCATATTCCGGGGGGATTTGGGGTTAAACAATAATCTTAAAGAGCTTAATTTGGATTAAATGTAGAAAATTTAGTAACACTTGTTTACTTTATGTAGGAATTTTCGTTTAAATGCACATTTACATTAAATCGAAAACACAAAAAGGAGGGGTACCACTGTCCCCCCGGACGCTCCCCTCCTTTTATCAACCCAACAAATTAAGCTTTACTTGCAGATGATTGCTTATTATACTCTTAATTTAACAGTATCCATTAAGTTCTCTGCATTCTTTTCTTTTAATAGACTTTTAATTAATAATTTCTTCTTGCAATTCCATTTTCATCCTCGTAGGTATTGTTTACAATAGCATTAGGGTTATCTACCTGCATTATCCATTTCTCTTCTGAATACTTTCCGTTTAAATTAGAGGAAAACGCCATTTCAGCATCCTTTCTGAAATTGTAATCGGCTAAATACACATAATACAATCCATTCGCTTTATTATAAAAATGATGTGCTTTGATTCCCTTATCATTTAATTTATTTACAAAAGCATTTAAATACGATTTATTTTTAAACACATTTGCAATTACATAATAGCCGGTTTTAACCCCTTCCATATCTGCCTGATTTAAAACCTTAATGGGAACCTCAACATGAGTTTCCTCCTGAGCTGCAGTGCTAAAGGGTTTAAACTTTTCGTTCTTCTTTTCATTCTCTACTATATAGCTATTTTGTGGCTTGGCGAACTCTTCCATTGTTGTAGCGATATTGCTCTTAATATCATTTCTTAGAATTCTTACTATGGTTTCAAACCTTTTCTCAAATTCAGAATTGCGTGCCAGCTCAATAGAGTCTTGTCTAAGAATTAATTCATCCAGAATTAAACGATTCTCAAGAACAAGGGTATTGATATCATCATCTGTTTTCACAACCTCACTAACATTGCTCTTCGTTTTGCGCTTGTTGTCCTCCCGCTCTGCCAAGAGTTGCTTAATTTGCTCCTCATAGTTGCGTACAATTCCGTCTATTTTACTATCAGTTGTACCGGCTGAGTATGTTTTTTTCTCTGTAGAAACATTTTTAAAGGTATACGCCAGGGATAATTCATGGTTCCATCCAAAATCGGCATCTGTAGTCAAAACATCCTTCTCCATAACATATCCCAAGGACATGGTGCTATTAAGACTAAAACCAAGACCTGTGGATAATCCGTAGTTATCATCCCAACTTGCCTGAAACCATCCAAACTTGGGCATATCCAATAAGAGAGAACCTAAATACCCAATACTATTGTCTTGATTTCTTCCCACTTGAACAAGGGGCATAAGTCTGGCATTTCTAAATAAACCGTTTCCCATTAGCTCTTGGGTAAATTGTACTGAGGCTTTAACGCTTTTAGCATCCAAACGAGTTAAAAATTCATTGGTAGTTTGGTTGTATTTGAATAAGTCTAAAGCATACAGCCCAAAATCGAACTTACCTACCGTTAGGTTTATACCCGGCTGTATGGCAAGTTTACTTTCTTTTCCGGAATCAGCAATTACAGGATCATTTTCTGAAGCAACAACCCTATTTTTATCAACGCCCTCATTATAATAAATTACATTGGCACCAAACGTAAGAGCGCTTTTTTCTCCCAGTTTTACTGCGCTGGCATAATTTGCATTAAAACCAAACTCCTGAATTATCCCTTGCCATTGACTATAGACACCTATACCCAATGCGGTGCGCTCGTTTAATTTATTGCTAAACCCTAAATAATAATTTTGGCTATTATCATTAAACGTGGCGTATTGATTTCTGTGGAGAATATTTAAATATGATTTGTTTTCCCTTACCAACGAAAATGTTGGATTAATTAAATACCTGTTAAAGTACAATTGATTGTGATATGTACTACTGGAAGTTAAATTGGTATTTGTTTCCTGTGCAGAGGCACCATGATTTCCGAGAATCAAGCCTATTACCAGAACTAAAAATACCCTGTATGATAGTGATATTGAATGACTCATTTTTTCTAGATATTATTGTTATTCTATTGAAAGTCCTCCGATATAGGTCTAAGTTGACCTCAATTTTCAACATATTTTTCTAGTTTTATCCTTAAAAAAATATGGATGTGATTCATCGGTTGCTGCTGCGTTAGTATTGCAGCATCTCTGTGCCTGTTGCACGCCACTTTAGACTTGGTGCAATAAAACACAATTTCGAGTAAACGTTTCTAAGATTAAACCGTCAAGTCCGATTATTGATCTTCAAAAACAGAAGAAGAATAATCCATCTTTGAGCCACCATTTATGGCTTCCAGAATGTTAAACTCTCGTTTCTCTTCTACCGTATAAGGAGCAACACTTGCATAGGAAAATGCTACTTGTTGAATAGTATCTCTATCGGCTCCACGGTTGGACATCACATAGCCCATTCCTTTTTGGGCTCCCAGATAAATAGAATAATCATTTTCCTTACTGTTAATAGAGCTGCCTAAATTTACAGCTAGACCCACATGTTTATGATCTACCTGCGTCATGTAGACGTCAAGACCACCATAACCCTTATGTCCATCAGAAGCAAAAAATAAGGTATTACCACCTGCCATATTGGGATAAAGTTCGTTTTTCTTCGTATTCACTTTTTCACCCAAGTTTTTAGGACCTCCGTGGGTTCCATCGTTATAAAGATTCACAACATAAATATCAAATTCACCATAAGTACCGGGCATATTTGAGGCAAAAAATAGACGTGTTCCATCACTAGATACCGTTGGGTGCAGGGCCGAATAATATTTGGGACAAACTTTTAGCTCCTTTACGGTTTTCCATTCGCCATCAAATTTCTGCGCTTTGTAAATTCTATGCACTAGCTCCTTTTTGGAAAAAATGCCGGTATCCGGCTTTACATAAACCGCTTTACTGTAATAGGCCGTTTTACCATCTGCGGTAACAGCAATTGGAGCTTCATAGCCATTTTGACCGTTTAAATCTGAGCGCAACGGTTTATAACCCTCATTTGAGGTTGTTAGTGCATTCTTCTGAATTTTTGCTCCAAGTTTATAGTCTGCCTCTATGGAACTAACCCAATTTTCATGATCCAAATCATTAAATTTAGAGGTACTGCTTGCCTGTAATTGAGCATATTGATACCGCTTTTCAAAGCCACTGCTTAAAGCATGATCTTTACTGATCTCTTTTAATTTAGAATACCAGTACACGGCTGTTTTGTAGTTGTTTGCCAAAAAGCTGGCATTACCCAGATCTTCAAAAATTTCATTATCCTTATAACCTAAACTTTTAAGTTCCCGATAGTCTTCAATCCGTTTTAAGGTTTCATAGCCTTCTGTTTTGTTGGATTGGGGGGTCTGTGCTTGTTGTGCGTTTAATGAGATGCATATTAGGGTGATGATGCATCCAAAAACCACTTTGTTCATTAAAACATTCTTCATGACTTTTGATTTTGAGGGGTTAACATGTCAAAATTCC
>CAYTDS010000065.1:8159-10683 GCA_964436555.1 uncultured Flavobacteriaceae bacterium
ACCCAGGCTGACTCATATAAAGGTGGAAAATTAGATGCACTGAGTCCTTTGCCATCCGCTTGATGGCACGTAATACAGAATCCCTCTCTGTTGTAAATCGCTTCACCCTTTACAAAAAGTTCTCTATCTTCCCCGGTTAAGTCGGTTTTAGCTTTTAGCGTTGTTGGATCCTGACCCAAAATATGACCATTCAAATGGGCAATAGCAGTTTCATAAGGTAATTTCATCCAATCATCTAAAGGCATGTCACCTGCTGTGGTTACAATAGACAGTCCCACTTCTTTATCCAACCAGGAGGCAGCAACTAAAGCTTCAAGCCGCACTCTTGGATGCTTATCCTGAGCCGTCGTCAGTAAAAACGCCGCCTGATCTTTAACCTGATGCCCGGAATACCGTAATACCCGGACAGCAGCGGCTCGAGCCCTAAAATCTTTGGCATTCAAAAGCTTTAGTAACAATACCTCATCTACACTATTTAACCCCCAACTTACCCAGAGCGCCTCCAACACATGGTGTTCATAATTCGGATCACTCTTGTCCAAACCGTTTATCCAAACAGGTAATTTTGCCAATACCTCATCTTTGTCTCTTGCCCGTAGTTCTCTTTTTGTACGGTATCGCGTACGGTATTCCGGGAGTTTAAGATTGTCCAATAATTCCGTTATAGAAGCGTCTACAATCTTTGCGGGAGTCACTAATGGTCTGGAAGGATAAGTAACCCTGTAGATGCGTCCATGGACATGGTCCCGTAACGGATCCCTTGCATTATGTTGCATATGGCCAACTAGAATATTGTGCCAATCAATGACATATAAAGAGCCGTCTGGTGCAAATTCCATATCTACCGGCCGAAAATTGGGGTCGGAAGATTGTATAAGATCCATTCGGTGTTTACTTAAGTAACCGGCAGATTTAGGATCATCTACCAAGGTATGTTGTTTGGTTCCCAGAAATCCAATAGTATTGTTGATGATAAAATCGCCCTGAACGGCATCCGGAAAATGTCGACTTGAAATAAATTCCAATCCGGAAGTAGGTCGCACCAAATGCTTCTCTTCAATTAAGTTTTTAGGTAAAGGAGATGATACCCCATATCTCGGTTTAATGGATCCGGGCATCATCCAAGTCATATCCGGCCCCGAGGTATGGGCAAAGAAATTTTGTCCCCAATCGTCAAAAGCAATACCCCATGGATTGGGAATGGGTAATTGGGCAGTACGTTCTAAATGATGCCGTTGTGGACTGTATCTGTAAAAACCGCCGTTCGTGCCCCGAACAGGACCGTAAGCCGTTTCTACATTGGTATGCAAAAATACGCCTTCGGCCATATACAACGCTCCGGAAGGATCAGTGGTAAAAGCACTGATGGCATGGTGGGTATCGTGATCATCAAACCCGCTTAATATAATTTCTTTATGATCTGCTTTATCATCACCATCAGTATCTTTTAACAAAATTAAGTTCGTTCCCTGAGAGACATAGACTCCTTCCGGTGCAAATTCAAAACCTATTGAAAGATGGAGCCCTTCGGCAAAGACGGTTTGCTTATCTGCTTTTCCATCATTATTAGTGTCTTCTAAAATTAAGAGCTTGTCGTTAGGTTTACTGTCCCCAGGACGGTAATGCGGATAGCTGGGCATTACCCCCACCCACAATCGCCCTTTATTATCAAAGGAAATCTGGGTCGGGTTGGCCAAATCCGGAAATTCTTCCTCTGAGGCGAACAATTCAATTTTATACCCGTCAGCTACTTTTAGGGAAGCCAAGGCATCTTTACCATACAGATATTTTGGCTCACCCGCACCCTTTACGTCCCTATAATTGGTTTCTACCGGAGGTAACACTTTTGTTTTGGCATCTTCGGCAGCCAAATCCATTACCTTTCCTTTGGCGGCTGCCCAAATGGCCCGATCCCGAATAGCGGTCATTTCCCTAATTTTTTCTATTTCTGCCGGATAATTCATGGGGCCAAAAGGATCATAACGTCTCCCGTTAGCATGGACTCCGTTGGGAATTTTAAAATCATTGTGCCAGAACCAGTTTCTTTCTAAAACGGCATCATACACAAATTTCCTATTTTTTTCAGATATGCTTTTCGTTGTTCCAAAAAGCGTGTCTGCCAACAATTTCCCAAGCTTTTGATAGCCCAAATCGTTTAACTGAAAGCCATCTGCAGTTATATTCTCATTTTCTTCGGCAACCCATTTTTTTGAAGCCGTAAAAGCATCTACAAAAAAGACATTGTTCTTAGCAGCTACCTCCCGCATGGCTTCCGTATACAGTTGCAAATTCCTGTTTTCCTTTTCGCCATTGGGCAAATCCCTCAGGGCCGACAAATCTTCAAAAGCAATTGGGGAGACCAATGCTAATTCAGGGGCATTTTTACCATTGTACTTTTGATTTTTGGTGTGTTGAATAAAGGCATGGAGTTCTGCTTTATAATTTTCCAATCCCGCTTCTCCTTGAAAGGATTCATTATATCCAAAAAAAGCGATTACGATATCTGCTTTTAGTCGGGCAAGCC
>CAYTDS010000066.1:0-6467 GCA_964436555.1 uncultured Flavobacteriaceae bacterium
TGCCATTACTTCAAAAGATACCAAGGCTTCCCTTTGGCGGCTGCAAAGATAATAAGCCTTTTCATTCTTTAAAAGGTTTTCGGTTTATTTATTCTTAAATCAGTGTTTATTTCTGAAATGCCCTTATTTTTACGCCCATGACAGAATGGTATTATTACATAATTTTAGTCCTAGTGGGACTTTTTGCCGGTATTTTAAACACCCTTGCAGGCGGTGGTTCCTTAATTTCTTTACCTATCTTAATTTTCATGGGACTTCCTCCCAGTGTAGCCAATGGTACCAATAGAATTGCAGTTTTGGTACAAGGTGTTGCCAATGTAGCGGGGTATAAAAGTAAGGGAATGGAAGTGAGCTCTCGGTTCATTTGGTTTTTAAGTGGTACTGCAATTGTAGGCACTTTAATTGGCTCTAAATTAGCAGTAGATATAGAGGAACAACTCTTTAATAGAATATTAGCTGGTGTCATGTTTGCCATGGTGTTGCTTATGATTTTTCAACCTAAAGTAGCACTTACGGGAATAACCGAGCGCATTTCTGGAAAATATAGTATTTGGGGAGCTGTGGCGTTTTTTTTCGTCGGAATATACGGGGGGTTTATTCAGGCGGGTACCGGCATTTTTATGCTACTGGCACTATCTTCTATAAATAGATTAACCTTAATGAAGTCCAATGTAATTAAGGCGGTTGTTATGTTTGCCTATACCTGTGCTGCTGTTATATTTTTTGGTTTAAGTGGGAAATTAAATTGGGAAATTGGGTTAACTTTGGCTTGCGGACAAGCTTTAGGTGGATGGCTCACTAGCAGGTGGTCCGTAGATAAAGGAGATGGAATTGTAAAAATTCTTATGATTGTGGTTATCACAGCCATGTCAATCAAATTATGGTTTTTTAATTAAATAAGAAATGCCAAACAGCATAAAAAAGTTAGAATGGCGTTATGCCGTCAAGAAATTTGATTCAGAAAGAGTAGTTTCAAAAGCAAAAATTGAGAAGTTGAAAAAGGCATTTAATCTCACTGCCACCTCATATGGACTCCAACCTATAAAAATGATTGTATTGCACAATAAGGTACTTCAACAACAACTAGTACCCTTTACCTATAATCAAGCTCAAGTGGCGCAAGCCTCTCACATATTAATCATTTGTATTGAAAAAAACATTGATAGATCTTACATCACCAAGTATTTTGAAAGAGTAAGACAAATTAGAGGAACTGACGAAGTCATATTACAGCCTTTTAAGGAAGCTCTCGTACACAATTTTTCAAAGATGAAAGAGGAAGAGATTGCACAATGGGCTATCAGACAAGCGTACTTGGCTCTTGGTACACTTATGACCATTTGTGCTATTGAAGAAATAGACTCTTGCCCCATGGAAGGTTTTGTTCCAAGTGCTTATGACGATTTTCTTGGTTTGGCATATAAGGGACTTGAATCTGTATTGGTGCTACCAATTGGATATAGGGCAGAGGACGATATGTTTTCTGATTTTAAGAAAGTTAGAAAAAATATAGAGGATAGTATCATTGAAATATATTAAATTGTGGTCTTGGTCCGTGCATTGTACTAGTGCATTAACCTAGGAACATAATAAATACAATAACTAGGATGCCCGGATTTGAGCTTTTTGGCCCCAAAGAGAGAGCAGAGGTTCAAGATGTAATGGCCTCTGGTGTTTTAATGCGTTATGGTTTTGATGCCGCCCGTAATGGTAATTGGAAAGCCTTGGAATTGGAGACAACTTTGGCCAAGCGAATGGAGGTCAACCATGCCCTACTGGTAAGCAGTGGTACAGCCGCATTAGCAGTGGCGTTATCTGTTGCCAAAGTGGGAGCCGGAGATGAAGTTATACTACCTACATTCACATTTGTAGCCAGTTTTGAGGCAGTTTTGGCCGTTGGGGCAGTACCCATACTAGTAGATGTTGATGATACTCTGGGCCTGGATTCGGCTGCCGTGAAAAAGGCAATTACAAAAAAAACCAAAGTAATTATGCCGGTGCATATGTGCGGTTCCATGGCAGATTTGGAGCCTCTAAAAGCCATTTGCAGAAAGCATAATGTTTTTTTAATTGAAGACGCTTGTCAGGCTATTGGTGGTAGTTTCCAAGGGAAACCTCTGGGAAGCCATGGTGATATAGGTTGTTTTTCTTTTGATTATGTGAAGACAATAACTTGCGGTGAAGGAGGTGCACTAATAACCAATAATGAGCTATTTTATAAAAGTGCGGATCAGTTTTCGGATCATGGGCATGATCATATAGGCAATAACAGAGGTGCCGAGCAGCATCCGATTTTGGGATTTAACTATCGTATATCAGAATTACATGCTGCTGTTGGATTAGCTCAAATAAGGCGTTTGGATGAATTTTTAGCTATTCAGAAGACCAATTACAACATATTAAAAAAGGTAATAGGAAAGGAAAAAGCTGTTACCTTTAGGAGGGTACCTAAAGATGGTGTTGAAAATTATTCCTTTCTCAATTTCTTTTTACCCTCAGAGGAAATAACCAAAAAAGTGCATGTAGCTTTTGGCGAGGCTGGAGTTGATTCTTGCTTTTATTGGTTTGATAACAACTGGCATTACCACAGGCAATGGCAACATTTGAAGGATTTGAAGGGAATGGGATACTTTTCAAATCAAATTTATGATGGACTTCCTAATTACTATTTGTCCGATTTCTCAAAGTCTGATTATTGGATTAGCCGTACTATTTCTTGTTTGATTAAGCTAAGCTGGAGCAAAGAAGAAGTGGAAAAAAGAGCAGCGACGATGTTACAAATTATACAAAAATTCACTTAAACTAGTATGTTACATAATCCACAATTTCCAGGCCATAGCCAACGATACCTACCCTTTTGGTATGCGTAGAATTAGTTAGTAATCGTATTTTAGAAATATTCATATCATGCAAAATTTGGGCACCCACTCCAAAATCTTTGGTATCCATATCAATTTTTGGAGCTTTAAAAACACCTCTCTGCTGCAGCGCCTTCAATTCTGAAAGTCTCCCCAATAAGTTCATGGATTCGAATTCCTGATTGATAAAAACAAAGGCCCCTTTTCCTTCAGCGTTAATAGCATTGAACATATCCTCCAATTTCTTATCCGGATTATTGGTTAATGTTCCTAAAATATCATTGTTTACCAAAGTGGAGTTAATTCTTGTTAAAATAGGTTCATCTGCCTGCCAATCTCCTTTTGTCAAGGAAATATGCACTTGATTGTTTGTGGTTTGTTTATAAGCTCTTAATCTAAATTTACCGAAGCGTGTTTCAATATCAAAATCCTCTTTTTTCTCAATTAGGGAATCATGATCCATACGGTAGGCGATAAGATCTTCAATAGAAATGATTTTTAAATCGAATTTCTTGCCTATTTCAATAAGTTCCGGTAAACGCGCCATTGTCCCATCTTCGTTTAGTATTTCTACCAGAATACCCGCTGCCTTAAAACCGGCCAATCGGGCGAGATCTATGGCAGCTTCTGTGTGTCCGGTGCGACGTAAAACACCACCATTTTTGGCTTTTAGAGGAAATACATGACCCGGTCTTCCTAAATCGTGTGGTTTGGTATTTTCATCCACTAAAGCCAAAATAGTTTTAGAACGGTCATGAACCGATATACCCGTGGTACACCCATGCCCTATTAAATCTACAGAAACGGTAAATTGCGTTTGATGCAAAACAGTATTGTTCTGTACCATCATGTCGAGGCCTAGTTTGTCGCATAAGTCTTCGGAAATTGGTGCACAAATAAGTCCCCGGCCATGTTTGGCCATGAAGTTGATCATCTCCGGGGTAACCTTCTCTGCAGCGGCTATAAAATCCCCTTCATTTTCCCGATTTTCATCATCAACAACAATAATAACTTTTCCGTTACGAATATCTTCAATAGCCTCAACTACAGTATTAAGCTTCACAATATGGTCCATTACAGGTTTCATTTTCTAAAAATCTTCAATTTCTTTTCAAAAAATACTTTGACGTAGTCAAAAATATTCCCAAAACTCATCAAGCCTTTGTCCGCGGTAGCTCTCTTAGTTAAAATAACGCCCAAAGGTAACATTATTATAGTTGATAACCATGCTCCAAAAATGGGATGAATGTTCCCTTCTTTGGCATAATTGCCTGCAAAAACACCAATAAAATAGTAGGTAAGAAACAGAATAATGGCTATTATCATGGGAAGCCCTAAACCCCCTTTACGGATAATAGCTCCCAAAGGTGCCCCAACAAAAAACAAGATAATGCACGAGAGTGCCAATGCATATTTCTTATGTAAAGAAAGAATATGCATGTTATAAATTTTATACCTTTTTTGGATCTCTTCCTTTTTGCCTTCTATAGTATTTAAAATGCTTACCGCAGAATTTTTAGCTGCAGTGTAGATTTGTATTTTCTGCCATTCAGGATATAAATCCGGAATTATTATATCTGTTATTTTAGTTGTTAGTTCTTCTTCAATGGGTTGAACAAATGCAGTGGAATCTTTAATTACGGGTTTTACTTTAAGTGTGGCAGAATCTATTGGTATTTCGGGTAAAAAGGCACCCATTCTGTTCGATATATTTTTTGAAAAGGCGATTACCACCTCCCGATTGTCCTTTTGTAAAGAATCAATGTCTTTAAGTAGTCGGGAAACATTTTTCATTTTATCTGTGTTTACTTCTCTTTCCTCTTCTAAATCAACATCATTCAGCGATGAAAAATCCATGTTCATTACATAAACTTCAAAATCAGATTTAGCAAAAGGAAATTTTAGGTTTTCTTTGTTATCCTGAGCTCTGTAATCTTCATAATAGTGCCCATCTTTCAGTACTAAAGACAAAATATCCGAATCTTCGCTACTCACAAGCTCCCCTGTTTCTGCTTTGATGACAGTATTATTCATGAAGGTTTTTGATTTCTTGTGGATGATTACATTTTGAAGAAATCGATCATTCTCACCGAATTTTTTATCTACTTTTATGTTCATCCCTGTTCCTTCAAAATCACTAAAAACACCTTCTGCAATAGCCACGGCTGGCTTTATCTGTGCAATATTTCGCCTTAAATTGTATATTTTTTGCTCCGAAGCAGGGATAACACTATCTGCGAAATAGAAAGTTACACCACCCAAGAAGGTTACAAAAACAATAAGACTTACCATAGCACGCTGCAAAGAAATCCCGGAAGCCTTCATTGCAGCAAATTCATAGTTTTCTGCAAAGGTACCGAAAGTAAGTATGGAGGATAGCAGCACAGTTAAGGGTAGCACCTTTTCAGTCAGGTTTGGCATAATATAGAAAAGAAACTTACCAATGATGACAATGTCCAACCCTTTGCCAGCCAAATCGTCAATAAATAACCAGATCGTTTGAAAAATAAAGATGAGCATCAATATTAAAAACGAACTGAAAAAATTAAAGAGAAATCTTGATAATATATAACGATCTAAAATCCCCAATTTATTAATTTCTTACAATGTAGTAACCTTCCTTTTTGTACTTATTCTCATCAAAGGTAAATAAGGTTTTTGATAAGGGCTGGTCTGTTTTAAAAGAATTAACAGTGATGGTTGTGTTGGTTCCGTTTTTACCGGTTTCAATAAGTTTATAGATGTGCTTGGTTTCGACATCGATTCCGAGCAAAATGGACTTAATTTCCGATTTGCTATCTATGGGGATAAGTTTTACGAACTGTATTTTTCGCCCCTGAATATTTTGAAGAATATCCCATTCATAGGTGTGCCCTTGTTTGTAAAATGTCAACATTTTAGAAGGGGTGATTGTATTTGCATCATCTGATTTATTTTCAATAGTAACCTCTTCATTTTCAGGAACAATAGTATATACTTTTTTTCCATCATAAAGCTGTTTGGAACCAAGATAGTTAAATAGATATTTGTCTCCTTGCATAGTTACATCCCCACGAGTTTCCTGATTTATATTAGCTTCCGTGTTCTGCAGCGTATACTTAAAATCAACAAAAATATTGTCATATCCTTTCACCTTATTGTATACTTCATCCAATAAAGCTTTGGCCTTAGTAGAATTTTGTGCACTTCCAACTGTTATAGTTAATATAAAAGCTATAAAGAATATTTTTTTCATAATTACTAGGGGTTAATTTCGTTATTTAAAAAATGATGAAGTGCGTTAATATCTGAAAATAAAACCTGTCTAGCCTTACTTCCTTCAAATGGACCAACAATTCCGGCCGCCTCCAACTGGTCAATTATTCTACCGGCTCTGTTATAACCTAACTTCAACTTGCGTTGAATTAGGGAGGCGGAACCTTGTTGAGCAATTACAATTACCTCCGCAGCTTCTCTGAACATAGCATCTCTTTCGGAGATATCATAATCAATACTTGTGCCAGACTCCTCTCCCACATATTCTGGAAGTAAATGTGCTTGAGGATAGGCCCGTTGCGAACCTATATATTCTGTTATTTTAGCAATTTCAGGGGTGTCAACAAAGGCACA